>CAZISK010000301.1:0-8597 GCA_964541355.1 uncultured Candidatus Obscuribacterales bacterium | reverse complement strand
ATTAGCCCATGCCTTCAGCGGCTCCTTCATTTTCAACTAAGTAACTGACAAGCCCTAAATAGTTAAGAGCGGAGGTGCTTAGCGCCTGCTCTTGCAGCCACTTGGCGAATCCGCTTACTACACCATGTTCCGCAAACGGTCTCCAGGAGACAGACTTGAACGTCTTGAGGTGAATGCTTACGAACCGGCGCGTTCAGCGTCGCCTTTCGACGTTTCAAACTTGTGAAGCTGCGGCACCCGAGGACTTCGTCAGGTGCCACCAGCTTTTGCAACTCGGTCACAAAACGGTCGACTTTCTTCGGTAATTTCCGGTCGCGAAGAACAAAGGAGAACGTCTAGATGAACGAGGCCATACATTCCCGAAGCACCACTCCAGAGCGCTACGAATCAGCCCTGAACCGCCAACCATGGTTGGCAGATTCCACAAAAGCCGAATATAGAACAAGAGCGAACATTTTCTTGAGCTATTGCGCCCAGTTTCACGGATACGACAGCATCGAGCAGCTGGCAGGACGTTTTTTGACATATCTGCGCATCAAAGGGCTGTCGCCTGAACGCGTGACTGGATTCGAGACAGTAGTCAGACAAGTTATAGAGTTGGAAAACGTGACGAGCAGGACCGCGCACGCTAAAGACAGGCTCACTGTCGAACAGGCTTACCAACTGCTCGAGGCGGCAAATAATTCAGCTCTCCCGCGCGATGCCGCCGTCATGAGCCTTATGCTCCTCCAGGGTCTGAGCTTAAATGAATGTCGCCATCTAAAGGTCACTCACACTGAAGATCAGCTCGGTCCGAGCTTTATCACTGACTCCAACAATCGCAGAAGACAAGTGGAACTTCGACCGGATGTGATGCGATCAGTACAACGATGGCTGGAAAGTCCGCAACGCAGAGCGGTTGAAAGCGAATACGTGTTTGCCGCTTCCAACGCCGGACCGCTCAGCCGCACCGCCGTCGACAATCAGATTCGCAGACTCGGATTTGATTTAGGAATGGTTGTGACACCACAAATGGTGTACCGCGCCTCCTTCTCAATTTCCAGTAACATGATATAACCCGAGCGTTAAACCCTGGCTAGAACCTGAATAGATTGGGCTGAGATCTTCGACAAATCTCAGCCCAATCTATGTTCTAGAGCAAGCAACAGTAAACAATGAGGAAGCGGTTGAAAATCAATTAGCAAATTTATGAACGATGCCAACAACTTGCCAAACCGATTTGTTAGATTAGAGTGGTCAACCAAATGAGTTGCGGCAAGTAACTCACATCCCGCTCAATACATCACCGTATATGGTGATGATGGCTTTTCAGCCCGATCCCGGCTTTGGTAAAACGCATTGAGCATCCGCTGGTCGGAGACGTCACTGCGCGCTTACAAAAACCGCGATCGAGCGGGTTGCTTTGCCGCGCCAATTTGGTCATCTGGAGGGTCAAAGGATGACTGTAAAAACTTTTGCGGATCGAGACCAGTCGCACTGGGAAATGGACACACTGTTACCAATTGCTCTCGAGCAGTTTCACATCGGAAACTTCGAGATCTGTCGACGAATTTGTCGATACTCGATTAGAAGAGCCACGAAGCACCACTCCCCAAAGCCTCTTTTCATAGCAGCTGCAGCTCTAATCGGAGATTCGTACGGAAAACAACAGCGCTTCAACTCTGCCTCGCAATGGTACGGCAAAGCGGCCGCTATGAGCAGCCTGCTTTATGGCGAAAACAGCATGCAGAATATTTGCGCGTTGATGCAGGTTGCCTTGATGGAGGCAGAGCTCAACCACTGGACACAATTCGAGTTGTTCTGGTCGCAAATTCAGCGACTCTGGCTGAGTACATCGGATCCCGCCATCGTCATGTTCCATGACCTGCTCAAGGACCTGGCCAAGCTATTGTCTTCAAAAAAACGATACATAGACGCACGACGCGCCATGGTTATTTTGTCACTCGCACAAATAGTGTCCTCTTTGTCCACAGGAGGAGAAGCCGATGTTTGTTGTTAACGAGCTGTCTGGCGACTGCTACCAGGAATCTCTGACACTCAAGCTCGAGCAATTTGATGCCTGGCTTCAAAACTACACGGAATCGAGACACACTCGTCGCGTATATCTGAGTCAGGTTCGCAAATTCCTCTCCTTCCTGCAAACTTATTACGGGATCTCAACCATGCAGGGGCTTATTTCGCTGGAAGAAAACGGACAAAAATTAGGGGTAATGCGCCGCTATCGCACCATCCTCAAGAACGAACTGTGCCAGTCGGCAAGCTCGATCAACAACGCGCTTTTCTCCGTGGACAGATTCATGGACTGTCTCGGATTGCCTCGCATATTGTTGCCGCGCGAGCTGCGCTCGAAGCACACCAGCAAGATCCTGAATAGCGAGGAGCAGCAGCGCTTCCTCTCGAGCGTGGCAAAGCAGAGACACGTCCGCGATCGTGTCATCGCCCTGCTTCTCTTTCACTCCGACCTGAGGATAAGCGAGTGCGCCTCCCTGGACGTGAGCAACTTTTGCATAGACGGCGAGGACACCTTCAGGGTTATCACCGTCAACGGTGGCATTGTCGAGCGCCCTATCAAACACGCGGAGCTCACCAAAATGCTCAAGCGTTGGCTAGAAATCAGGAGCGCTCTGCCTAACGCCAATGCCAATGCCGGCGCGATCTGGATTAATCGTGATGGACGGCGTTTGACGGTTAGCGGTATTGACTATGTGCTGCGCCGAATCGGATGGGGCGCCGGTCTGGTCCTATCCGCGGAGTCGCTGCGCCAAACCAGCATCTGCAACAGCCAATCGAACTCCATCAAGACGCAAGTAGGTGAAACTCCAATCATGCCTGCAGAACCGACCACCCCGTTCGTGATGACACCCACCGGCATTCAATCCGGACTATCCGTTTGATCGTTCGGTGCATCTGCACTAGCCGACCGGCTTAACGGCAGCCTGAAGTAAAAAGCGCTGCCGTTGCCCGGGGTGCTGGAGACTCCAATTGTGCCACCATGTGCTTCGATGATCGCCCTGCAAATCGGCAAACCCAAACCGGTGCCTTTGTGTTTATGCTTATCGGCGGAGACCTGGTGAAAGCGCTCGAAGATCGCCTCTTGTTGCTCCTCCGGGATACCGCATCCCCAGTCCCGCACTCTTATCTCAACCTGCTCCCCGTCAGACTGGCTCGATATCTCGACCAGCCGAACCGATTCTGAAAACTTAATGGCGTTGGACAGCAGGTTGACGAGCACCTGAACGATCCTGTCGCCGTCAGCGACAACCTCGAGATTCTTTTGTGTGGAGCTTTTCAGCTTAACTTCCTGCACTTCGGCGAAGCCCTGAACGGAATCGATCGAACGCGAAATCAGATCGGAAACACTCTCAGCCTGCATGAACAGTTGCAGTTTTCCGGAAGCCATTTTTTCGATGTCGAGCAGGTCGTTGATCAACCCGATCAACCTCGTAATGCCGTTCTCGTTGATCCTGGCCGCCCGGGCCAACCCTTCCGGCACATCACCGTAAACTCCACTGGTAATCATCGAGAGGAATACGCTGAGAGATGTCATCGGCGTCCTCAAATCGTGACTTACCATCTGGACGAACTCCTGCTTCAAGCGCTCCATCTCCTTTCTTGCCGTTATGTCATGTACGACGCAAAAGTAGAGCTGTTCTCCTTCCGCCCACTGAGCAGACCAGGAGGTGTCGGCTTGCTCACCGTCTTTCAACTGAAAGCGCAGCTCGAAATCCGTGAACCCTGCCTCTTTTGCCTGCTCGAACACAGTCCTAGCGCGCTCTCTTTCGTCTGGTGCCACCATGCTTATTAGTTTGCGACCGAGAAGATCATCCGGCTCATAGCCCCACAAGCGCTCACAAGCAGGGTTGACAGCCGTGAAGGTAGCCTTCGCGTCCAGTGAGCAGATTACGTCGGTAGCATTTTCGAGAATGGTGCGCTCTCGCCTGGTAGCTTCGTCTATCGTGTCCGCCATTTGATGAAAAACATAATCCAGTCGCGCTATTTCATCGGTGCCGCCAATCGCTTTTGCCAGCGGTTTTCCACTAGAAAGATTGACCGTATTTTCAATCAATCGATTCAATCGCTCCGTGGTGCTCCGATTGAAATATTTCAGAAGGACCAGTACCAGAGCGACATTGAAAGCAACTCCAAGAATCAGGCTTTGTTGCAGCAAGTTCTGATAGCGGTTTTCAACCTCATCCGCTTCCCTGTGTGGATAGGCTTTTTGCAGCGCCTCCAGCTCCGAGATCATCCCTTCAACTATGTCCTGAAGCTCCCTGTGCTGGTTGAGCAAATGCATAAAAGACAGCGCGCTGCCGCCGCCTTCAACCGCGTTCTTGCTGTCTTCAATTATTGTCCCTGCGCGCTGCCAGATCTTCTCTAGACGCACGACCTGCTCACGTTTCGCCTTGTCGTTGGCAACCAGCTTGCCCAGGGACTTTAGCTTTAACGGGAGACCTTTCGAGAGCGCTTCGAACCTGGCGAAAAACATTTCATTGCGGGTGGTCTTATATGCCGCCACGCTTGTCGCAAAATCGTAGAAATCTTTCAGCGCCGAATCAGTAGTCATGAGTATGTTGTTGACGTGGCGCACTTTAGCGACCTCCTGATCCCGACGGTTAAGGGTCACAAGAAGAATCGCGACAAAGACAATTTGAAAGAACACGGGCATGCAAACAAGGACGAGAACCTTCTGAGAGAGCTTGAGGTTGAGCTTCATATGGTGGCTAATAACTCGCGCGCTTGTCTGGGTATACTAAAAATGCTCGGTCTGCGCTCATTCTAAACAGTGTATCTGTTTCCCCGGTTAATCTTTTCTAGTGAGTCTCCAAAATAGTTTCCATCAAGAAAACCTTCACCGAACAAGTGTCGGCAAATGCAAACTTGTTCTCGTGATAGTTGCTGTTCTTTGTCCATCCACCATCATGATCGCTCTGGGCGAAGAGCCAACGCAACCGAAGCCGCGATTCGACAACCCTTTTTCCAATACGCCGGCGGGGCGGCACCGCAAGAAGGCCAGAGAGTTCATCAGCAAAGGAGAGCGTGAGAAAGCGATAGAACAGTTCACCGCTTCGATTGCGTTAGAACCTGATGAAGTCTGGCAGTACGATGCACGGGCCAATCTATACGCCCAGTTAAGTAAATACGATCTGGCGCTGAAGGATGCGGAAGCTCAGCTCCGCCTCCAGCCAAACGCTCATGCTTACATTATTCGCGGGATTGCCTTAACGGGAATCGGGAAGCATGAGTTGGCATGGAAAGACTATGACTCCTTCTTGAAATTGAATCCTGACATACCGTGGGGCTGGGGCTGTCGATTTTATCTGGCCGGTAAAGACAAAAATCCGAAGGCGCGCACGCTTCAGGAATGCGAACTCCTGAAGAAATCGGTTTCTTCGCCATGGGTTGACGACATGCTCGCGCAAATCTACATTCAACAAGGGTGCTACGACCTGGCCCGCCCGTACGTGACATCAAACACCAATCCGGCCATTCGCTCGCTATTCTTGATACATGCTGGTCATGAGGAATCACGACTAAAACATTTCGACAAGGCTGTGCGATGCTTTACTGAGGCGCTGTCGCTCAATCCCCAGAGTGCCGACATGAGCGTTTATCTGACTAGATGCCACTCGTTGGTAGTGCTGAAGCGCTACGACGAAGCACTAAAAGACGCTGCAATTGTGCTAAGTCATCCTGACCCGCCGCCAGAAATTTACATATTGAAAGCGCAGTGTTTTCTGGTGAACGATCGAAAGGCAGCGCTCAAGGTGCTCGAACCCGCCCTGGCCAAGGCTCCTAAACACAAGTGGTTGATCGAAACAAACAACGATATCGTCAGAAAGCTGAACGTGCCGGACCTGATGGTTCGAGATTGTCAGCTCATGCGGAAAAATGTCGGTGACCAGGTCTGGGCACAAAAACGAATTGTCGACACCTACCAAGCGGCTGGCAGGCAAGACCTCGTCGACGCCTATCTAGACGAGCTCACTACGGCCAAACCACAAGCCTGGGTTTTCATTGCGAAGGGCAAATTTGATCTGGAGAATTTCGAGCCAGCCAATGCCTTACTGGCATTTAAGCAGGCATCAAAATTGGACCCTCGCAATCCTAAAGTGTATTTGGAGTGCGCCAATCTTTTGGTGAGCTACTTTCGGTGCGACCTGGCAAAGCAACTTCTAGATCAGGCCATCCCAGCGTTTCCAAAAAACGCAGCGTTAAGGAAGTCAAACGCTAAATGCCTGCAGGGATTGGGGCTCATATCCAGGGCGCTGGACGAGGCTCAAGCAGCAATTGACCTGAATCCCCGCGATAGCGAGGCCTATTATCTCAGGGCCAAATCATTGATGGGACTCAACGATCTGGCGGGAGCCATCGTTGACCTGAACGAATGTGTCGCAATAAATCAGGACTTCCCCAAGGCCTATATGCTCAGAGGCAGTATTCATGCAGACTGTGGTCATTTCAATTCGGCCGTCCAGGACTTCAGCCACTATCTGTGCAGTGCCGAGAGCACCCCTATGGCATACGCATCGAGGGCGCACGCCTATTGGAAGCTTGGCGAAAAACAACTGGCACTCAACGATCTAAACACCCTGGTAAAGCTTACTCCTCGAGAAGATGCCTATGATGCACGAGCAAATCTCTATATCGAGCTTGGCGACTACGAAAGCGCTCTCAAAGATTTCTGCCAGTCGTTGCGTACGGAGCCAAATTCCGTAGATGCTCTTCTTGCCAGAGGCAATCTGTACCAACGCATTGGGCGTCACCAGCTGGCGATTGCTGATTTCAGCGCTGCACTTATGCTGGACAAGAACTCCATCAGAGCGTACGAGGGGCGCGCCCGAGCCCGCTCCAGCCTTAATCAGGACGCTCTGGCCAGCGCGGATAGACTCGATGCTGACAGGCTGCGCCAAAAGTATAAGACCGGCATCGCGACTTTCGCATCTTCCGTGGCAAGCTGTCTGTACGCAAAAATCGGCGCTGCCAGGCGCTCATTTACTGAGCGATAGCTGAATCGAATCATTTAACTCAATCGTTTGCAAACCGGATGACTGGATGTCGGCATGATAAGATGAGGCGTCACGGATATGATTGCTAAACTCAAAAAAGCCCCAAATGGCTAAGATTCTCGTGGTCGAAGACGACCGAGCCCTGGTAGAAACAGTAGTTCAATGCCTGAGCGGGCAAAAACACACTGTCGAAAAGGTATACACAGGGCGAGATGCGCGCGATCATCTCCTGTTCTATCAATACGACTTGGTCATCCTGGATATTCAGCTGCCTGGCATGAGCGGCATGGAGCTCTGCAAAGAGTTTCGTGAACGCGGTCATATGACCCCTGTTCTGATGCTCACCGGAAAGTCCAGCATCGACGATAAAGAAGCTGGACTGGATGCAGGCGCGGACGACTACCTGACCAAGCCTTTCCACGTAAAAGAGTTCCTGGCGCGAGTAAGAGCGCTTTTGCGGCGCGCCAGTACGATGACCAGCAACACGCTCCAGATTCGAAGTATCGAGCTCGATCCTTCAGCCGGAACGGTTGTAAGCAACGGCGAACTGGTCAAACTCGTGCCACGAGAGCTGGCTTTGCTCGAGTTCTTCATGCGCCATCCCAATCAGATCTTTTCCGTGCAAAACCTGCTCGATAGAGTGTGGGAGTCATCATCGGATGCGACGTCGGAGGCGGTGACCACTTGCATCAAAAGGCTCAGACAGAAGCTCGACACAAAGGATCAGCCATCGATCATCACGACTGTGCACGGTCTGGGCTATAAAATGGAAGACTGCTGAACGGCGCCACACCATATGCGGTGCCCGCCAAAAACCCCGAGACGGCTTTGTGCGCCCAAAGCAGCATCATACTCAACGGAAACATTCACTGATAAACGTTCACAAAAATTTTTACTATCTTTTTTAGTATCTCATCCGCGAAACAGAAGGGGTGCCCCCGCGGGCCCGCCCCTCCTGGTCCTAGGCCTCCGCACGGGAGGCTAAAGAACTACTTTCATCAGTCGAGGTAGAAAAGACGTGGATTCTTTTTCATGGCCTCATCCTCCTTTCTCTCTGGGGTTACACCGCCCCGTTAGAGGCGGCCGGTTCAGGCTTTGCTCCCGTTGTGCAGCAACTCTTTGGCGGCGCGAACGCGGCGCTGGCAGTCGTCCAGCTCGGCGGCGATCAGCGTCACACCCACAGTCGAAATCGAAGTCGCGACTTCCAGACTGCTCATCAGCGCGATGGCCTCGACCACTTCTGGAATGACCACTCGAAGGGCGTCAGTTGCCTCGAGCAATTCGGCCCTCGCAAGCGGAGCGAGGACACCCTTGCTCGGGATGTCGCTCTTCAAGGTCAGATGGTAGAGACCACGTGCGAGCCGCCCTTGGGCTTGGATTGCTTTCTGTATCAGCATCTCCAGAAGTCCGCGGGCGGCGAGCAGGTTGGTGCGTCTTTGTCTTACGAGCAGCGGTTCGCCATCCGCTTGCCGAAGAAGTTGTGCAAGAGAGCTAGGCGGGTTTGTCACGCGTTGGTCCTGGGGGAATACGAACGCGGCCGCACCACGGTGGTGCGGCCGTGCAAAGACAGGTCGGAGCCAGCAGCTTACA
>CAZISK010000300.1:0-8612 GCA_964541355.1 uncultured Candidatus Obscuribacterales bacterium | reverse complement strand
GGCTGCGCAATTTCAAGCCGTTTCAAGCCGACTTTTCACCTTATCTGGTGTCAAAACCACTGACCAGTCAAAAAAAGTCTCGAGGACGTCAATTTCGATCCCTCTAGATCACTATTGAGTGAGTGGCCCTTACCACTTGAACACGATCATCTAATGAGATCTTGAAAACGTCTGTCGATCTATTGTTCTGGTTGCCCCCTTCCAACGTAATCGCGGTATCGTCTTATACAGAAGAGCCAAGCAAGAGCCTCGGCAAGTCGATTCGAACAGCGATATTAGGCCGCCAGATTGAACGAACTCATCTGTGAAAAGAAATCCAATAATTTGAAACGCAAATAGGCCTTGGGAAACAACAACCCAGCTCAGTTCGGCGTATTGAACAGCGCATCGGCAACTTCTTTTGCAATCCAGCCGTAACGCACACAAATGTCATCCAACGATACCTGGTCGTTCCATTTCAATTCCATCTTCGCGATCAGGATCATATCTATAGTTGCCAGATTCAACGCGATCAAGCGTTGGGCTAGTGGATCATTGGCTTCGCCATCAACATCAATCAAGTCCTGCCCCATTAGCAATCCCTCGAGCTGTTGATGAGATAAGAACTGTTTATTCTCTAGAATTTCACCTAACGGAAGCCCTGTCCGCAATTGCTCCTGGACAGCCTCTTGCAACTGTTGCATTGATATCATGCCTGAGGCTACGCACATCTGGCCCAGGCGCGGATGCATACTCTCTATTTCTTCCGGAGTTTTGTTGAACTCCCCCAGGTAGCTGGCAAGCAGCTCTTTGTTGTCTTTCAAGACCGCGTGAGCAGCCTCGATCACCTTCAAGCACCTCGATGCCTGCTCGCGCGCGATACCTGGCGGAAACGAAT
This sequence comes from uncultured Candidatus Obscuribacterales bacterium, assembly GCA_964541355.1. GTDB lineage: Bacteria > Cyanobacteriota > Vampirovibrionia > Obscuribacterales > Obscuribacteraceae > JADYXR01. The sequence goes on along the minus strand of CAZISK010000300.1, from coordinate 7,735 downwards.
CAGGCGACAGACGCCAGGATAGCGAGCTGTACGCCTTCTCTATATCTAAATCTGACGCATTCTCGGGTAATCCGAGCACCAGATAAGGATTGTACATATGTGAACAGCATCCAATTGGAAGTCAACTTGACGATCAGAGACCGCCAGTCAGACTTCCAAAATACCACAATGCAGCGAAATGCAAATCTAGTTCTGCAAACGAGATAAAAAGTACTTCAAAGCCGACTTTCTCTTGTCTACTTCGATTAACATAGCCGATGTTTCGCAAGTATTTCGGAGCCTGCAGGGAGCCCGCTTGTTATTCAATAGCGCCGCCTACCTGATATTTCTGCCCATCGTCCTCGCCCTCTACTGGATTATTCCCAGTAAGTGGCGCACGATGCTGCTTTTGGTAGCCAGTTATGTATTCTACATGAGCTGGAAGCCGGTCTATGGGTTGCTTATCTTCCTTCTGACTGCCGTCAATTATGGGCTCGGTATCGCTGTAAGCCGTAGCACTGAGCATAAGAAGAAGCTATTGATCTTAACTGTCGTACTCAACCTGGTCGTGCTGGGTGTCTTCAAGTATGCCTACTTCAGTCTTGACCTGTTAAACCAGACTATAGCCCCGTTTGGGAAGCAATTGCCGAATATTCCATGGCAGATCATCTTGCCTCTTGGTATATCCTTTTTCGTATTTGAGTTTATCCACTATATATCTGATGTATATAAAGGCGATAAACCGATAACATCCTTTTGGAAATTTGCACTCTTTCCGAGCTTTTTCCCAACGCAAATAGCAGGACCGATAAAACGCTATCAGGACTTCGTGCCACAGCTTGATGAAGAAAAACACTTCAAGCTCAACGACCTGGACGAAGGTTTCAAGCTCATTGTCTTTGGGCTCTTCAAAAAGGTGATCTTTGCAGACAACCTCTCAACCGTTGTAGCGAGCGCATTTGCGCATCCAGAGCTCTTGAGCGGATTTGATTTGTGGCTTGCGGTCTACGCGTTCGCCTTTCAAATCTACTTTGACTTTTCCGGATACACCGACATCGCCCGCGGTTCTGCACAGCTGTTCGGCTTCAAGGTTCCGCTCAACTTCTCGCTGCCATATCTCGCCACCAATATCTCCGAGTTCTGGCACAGGTGGCACATATCGCTATCTACCTGGCTGCGCGACTACCTCTTCATTCCTCTCGGCGGCAGCCGCGGAAGTAGACTCTTCACGTACAGGAACCTCTTCCTCACCATGCTTCTTGGCGGTCTCTGGCATGGCGCAGCGATGCATTTCGTCGTCTGGGGCGCATACCAGGGACTTCTACTGATTGTCCACAAAGAGTTTCGAAGATTAGTGGATCCAATCACGTCAGTTAGAGCTGTGCACGACAGCACCGTGGGCAGGCTGCTATGCACGATTTTGACATTCCACGCCGTATGTATAGGATGGGTTTTCTTCCGCGCAGACACATTCTCATCTGCATGTGCAATTATTCAAAAGCTGCTGCTGGTACCAGAAATGGTGACTTCTCCCGGCAAGGCACTCGCTCTGACACTGCCAGGCATCACAGATCCGGTGATCTTCATGATCTTACCGATGATTATCCTCGTTTTGTTCGGCGGTCAAATCTTGAGCGGACTCTTCGCTAATAAGAGCCTCAAAATGCCGGCATGGCTCGATGTCGCCTACGTAGCGTCCATGGCATTGCTGCTGTTGATTTTCTCTCCTGACACATCGCCCAAGTTTATTTACTTCCAGTTTTAGTGAGCAACGGTAGAAATCGTCGACCTATGGAAAAAAAGCCCAACACCTTGAAGACAATTTGCACCAGAAGTCGCGCTCTGGCGGTAATTGCCGTGGTGCTCTGCATCAACATAGGACTGTCCTTCATCAATCCGCTCCGAAAAACTAATATCCAGGAGCTGCCTCACGACCATAGCTGGCTCTCCTGGACCACCCGCGACTTTGCCGGTCAACAACAAGCCTCGGATGTTGTATTCCTGGGGTCTTCGCTGCTGCTCCATCCGCTCTGCCAGCTTGATGCCCACTTCCTGAAGCGACCGATGGACTATGTGGATCATCACCGTCAAAGCTACTCTGAACACAAACTCAAAGAACGGTTCGGCGCCAAGAATCCCCTGTGCTTCACCTTCGCCATGCCAGGCAGCATGATTTCTGACGACTGGATCATCATGGATACGCTACTCAAAGGTGAGCGCAAACCGAAGGTCGTTGTTCTCGGAATTAGCGTTCGAGACTTTATCGATAACAAGGTCCGCTGTCCAGGCTCGACTCCAACGTTCAAATACTTGAGCAAGCTCATCGATTTAGATTCCATACTCGACCTTGCACTGCCGAAGCTCACTGATCGAACTGATTATGTAATCGGCAAGGTAGCTTACCTCTGGGGCGTAAAACCAGGTGTTCAGACCTACCTGAGCGAAAAAGTGAGGACCGTCTCTCCGCCATTGGCATCGAGAGGAAAGAAGTTTACCGACAAAGAACTTGAAAAACTGCTCACCGTGGACATCAACTCGGAGCTGGAGCGAGGCATGCTTGTAGAGCCTCCCGACAGAGATCGCGAGTTCGAAGACAACACCGCCGAGTACTCCGCACGTTATAAAACGCGCCACGAAGATCTGTTCAAGCTCGAGAAGACTTTCTTTGAAAAACTGCTGGTCAGCGCGGAGAAAAATGACATCAGGCTTGTCGTGGTGAATATGCCGCTGACTTCGCTCAATGTGAAGTTAATGCCTCCGGGTGTTTATGACGAATACCTCGAGACTGTGCGCGGCTTGACAGAAAAGCACGGTTTTCTTTTTGCAAATTTCAATGATGATACGAAATTTCCTTCTTCACTTTTTTATGATACAGCGCATATGAACTCATCCGGCGGCAAACGATTTGTAGACGCAGTTATAGACTTGATTTCGCATGACAACATTTGCGCGACCAGGTTAACGGGTGATACCGCCTCTGGTATTGCAAATACTGGTACGGATTTATAGAAAGGTTCTGTGTGATATCGCATTCGGTACCACTCCGTTTGGACATTCGTCCATTCGAATTGTCGACAATACGACCAGCCTAACAGTCGATCAGTCTTATTGTCGACAATTACAATTATTAACTGTTCTTCTTTTCGGATTGTTCTACATTTAAATGTTCTGATTGTCGAACAGTTCAATAGTTGAATCGTCGCAATCAGCCGTTGCCCGCCAACTTGGCGGCTCCTCACGCGTCCATCCGTGCCCACCGACACGTTACTATTGGCGAAACCGGCAAGCCAACGGGCTTCTAGCACTGGACAGCTCGCAGTTTAGTACAACAGCGCCTCTAAGTCGTGCAACTCGTCTTCGGCGTTGCAATTAAGGATCAGCCTTGGGTCCTTCACTTCGATTGACAGATACAGACCACAGCGGAAACCGCCAGAATGCTACACAAATACCAACATAAAAAAAGCCAAATTACTTTTAACCAGACCCTTGGTCAAAGCTCATGAGCGCCGCTTCTCAACACACTATACTGACTGCTACCTTGTCAGGTTGTAGGAGCGACACTGAAATGTCTCAACGGAAACTCGCTATCGGCGCTCTCGTTCTTGTGTTCGCGGCTGCACTGCTGTCGTATTTCACTAAGTTTTCGCCGGACCTGACGCCGACCATCGATCCGGCGTACGAAATGAGCTCGCCAGAGCTGCAAATGACCCCAGATCCTCAGTTCGCACGGAAGCTGCTCGCATCGAATATTGCGATGGTTCTGACATACTCCGACTTCTCCGACAAAAATGCCGTCGCTCTTGATGCGCTGCGCACCTGGGCGAAAGAGCGATTTAGCGAAGACGAAGAGTATCTGCATCCTGTCTCCGTTCGTGCAGTAGAGCACAACAACAACATCTTCTCGGCATTTATTACAAATCTCTGGGCTCCTGCCAGAACATTTTTGGACCAGGGGATAAAAGAGTTCTTGCGCTGGCGCATCGATGAATTCCACAATACCGATGCATATCAATCACTGCGCCTGGACTACTACGGTCTGTTCGGTGTCGATCCGGAAGCAGCAACTTTGCTCGCTCGCTATCAGGAAGAGCGCGCGAAACTCGCATCCAACGTGATTGTCGGTTGTCTGTTCGTGGTTCTTGCAGCAATCTCTTGCGCCGCATACTATCTTTTTTCCAAACAGTGGATGTCGAAAGGACGCTTGGCACTGTCTTATGCCTGGTTATCGACCTCATTGTTTTATCTCGCTTGTTCCTGTAGTGCCAACGAAGCATCCATGCTGGTATCGGCAGTAGTGGCACTTGCCGTTGGTCTCTACCTTCGTTTTCCTTTGTTCGCATCATTCGATGAAGCAGGCTATCTGGAGTTTCGCCAGACCGAGCTGAACACAAGAACTATCGCCGCATTCGCATGGATCTCTGTCTCTTTACTTGGAATTCAGATTCTCACCTGGGTAAAGAGCGGAAGTTTGATCGAACCCGATCCAGCAACGCTTTTGATTTCCAGCATATCCGGCAACTTCTTCCATGACCCTTCCAGCATCAAGCGGGCACTCACCCACATAGTTGCGGTTGCCTGGACCTTGTCGAGTCTGGCTATCCTCTGGTATGTAAAACGCGGAGCGGAAACGACACCAGAACTACGGGCGCAACTAGAGAGACTCGATCATCCCCAGCGTATCTGATCGCCTGTTTCAACACAAAAATGAATAAGCCTTGATCATCATTGATCCAGGCTTAACGCGGTGGGTCTACTGCGATGGTCATCAGTCTCGCAACGCACAACACCAATTGTCATACGGTATCCAAAATGTGTCGGTTGTCGAACTCCGCAAAATTATGCACTCATGGGATACTGTTTCACATGGACAACTAAGCGGTAGAACCTGACGTTACGATCCTTTGGATGTATGTTCCTAATGTACGACGCATATAGAAACATCGACGATGGGAAAGTCTTACGCACGGTCATTAGTCAGAGGTAAGCATTAACCATGTCCGGAGTTACTGGCGCAAATCGGATAGAGCTTCAGAGCCAGATTCTCTGTGCCGCCCTGCGTCAAAGCTGGGCGGACGCTGATGCTACTGGCTTGGTCAAGGCCTGTTGGGAGCTGTCCCAGCTCTACCCTGACCTGCTCCCGCCTGTTGACAACACACAAGTCGCCGTGCCGAGCAATTACTATGACGTGCTGCAAATTGATTATGACGCAAGCTTCAGCAGGATCATCGCGGCATACCTCAAAGCGATCAAGAGATTCTTGCGTGACCATCCGAAGCTGAGGGATCGTAAAAAAGACTTCTACATCTTACTCAACGCAGGTTCAATTCTCAGGACACCAAGATCTCGACTCAGTCACGATCTTATCCTTGCGCGCAACGCCCTGATCGACGCAGGCATCATCCCCGCGGATGGCACTCTTGAATTGGTCGAAGCAGCGAACTCGGCTCCGCCAGCATCGGCCGAACCAGCGCAAGTTACTTCGCAACCTCCGCAAGAAGCCGTTCCGATGCTTATCCAACTGCTCACGGAAGCTCAGATCATAGGGGCTGCCGAAGTTCAAGCATTGAAGAATCAGATGAGGATATATCCCGATATTTCGCTGGCAGAGCTGGTTTTGCACGCTGGTTACGTGTCAGCACCGGAGATGAAGAACTTGCAAATGGCTGAGTATCTTATTTCAAGCGGCCAGATCACACTCGATCAGTTTCGTGCCGCCCTGGCAGAAAAGCGAACGATGTAGCAACCAGTAAATTTCCCGCGCCGATCAATTCGCGGTTTTCGAGGTGCCGGTAGAGAGTACAATAAATTTGCAGATTGAGAACCACAGTTCATGAAAAGCATCCAGCGCAGAGATCTAATTGTAATAGCTTTAGCACTGGGTTCTCTCTTGTTTGGTCACCTCGGCATCCAATCGCTTGGTGTCGCGAACTGGCCAAAAACTCAAGGACAGGTTCGCAGTTGCTCGGTCGAAGCCGCAAGTAATGCCAACGGCGAATTCAACCGTAATGTCAGGGTGGTCTACTCCTACACCGTCGAAGGCACCGAGTATTCGAACGAGGAAGTGGCGGCAGCCCTGGTGACCGAAAAGGAAGTGCCACGATACAAGGGCAAATACGAGCAAGGCTCGACCGTGGAGATTAGCTACGATCCAAAAAATCCACAGACTTCGCAGCTGACCTCAGTTTCAAAAAACACTTACATCTTCCTGGTCGCCTCACTACTTTTAGGCGCCTTTACAGTAGGCATGTTGATCGCCGGAAAAAAGCGTTCCCTAACTAAGTAAAGCGGTGCGGACAGTACGGTTTGACTTTCGATATTGAGTGATAGCTCGCTTTTTCCTGTCAAAAATCCTGCTGCCGAGTATAGATTCGGGCGGGGTAACTTTGAGGGGTTCAATTCATGAGCAAGGAAGGTCATCTGCAAGCGGATGCAGCAGCCGAAAACAATGCTGGCGCAACTGATTCCCAGCAACAATCAAGTAGTGACTCAACGCAGACATCTACAAATATGATGGACGAAGTCATATCCATCCAAGACGGTCTGGCACGATTCGGCCCGAGTCAGGGTGTCAAGCCAAAGTACCAAGAGCTGGATGTAATTCCTCCACGGCAGCATCCGGGAGTGGTTGATGACTGGGCAGAGGACCTCGTGTTTCACTTCGATTCGTATGATTCAAACAAAGATGGATACATCTCGAGACAAGAGTTGCTTGACTTGATGAGCAAGCGCCGGTCATATGCTATCGCCCGCGGTGTCATGGAAAATTTCAGCGGACTGGTTGAGATATCGAAAGACGAGCCCGGCAGTGATTTCAGAGGATTGAGTAAATCTGACGTAACCGCCATGCTGGAAGCGAAGGAACGGTTCGACTTCTTGCTGCGATTAGACTTGAAGAAGGGTATTAAGGCTTTCGACAAAAATGGCAATAAATTCGCCACTAGTGAAGAGGTGAATACTGCCTATCAGACGCCGGGCATCTCTTATGACGAGAAAAACTTTCTCAAAATCCTGAAGAACAATTATCGAACCGTAATTACAGCCAGCAATGACGAAAGAGGCTTGGAGCTGACCGGAATAACCGATAAGGATATCGAAGCGTATCAAGAACAAATGAACAAACGCAGTGACGTCGAAAGTTGTCGTCGAGCAACAATGAGCATCCTTCAGCTGAAGCAGTTGAATGTCACCCAACCTCAGAAGTCGGCAGCCGAGGTTTTCCTAGACTTAGTGAACGGTCCGATATTCAAGAAATTGAACACGGATAGTTCGCCTGAATTCCTTTCTTATAGCGAAGTCACAAAGATGACACCGGTTCAGGCGTTTCCCAATGACCCAAAGGCGCAAGAAGCTCTCGGGCTGCTGCAGTCCGACTATCACGCTCTGGCAGAATTGGAGGCTAGTACAGACAATCTCAACCACGACGACATCAAGGCGATGGTCAGGATGTACGAAAACGGCGATGAGCATTGGACATCTAGTTTGCCGGCAATATACAAAAGAGTCTATGCACAACAAGGCAAGGCCGCTGGATCTTGTGCAGGTGGATATCTGGGAGGGCTCGCAGGAGAGCTGTCCGGCGGCGCGAAGGGATACTATGACGGACGAAAGGAATACGTCGCGGCTCGAGGGCGATTCGCAGAATTCATGCACGATCTGGAGGACAGCAATCTGGGCAAGGCAAAAATGTCTCCGAAGAGTCATTAGTTGCTTCGAAACTACAGAAGCAGATCAGTTCAGTAACTTCAGCAGCGAAAGT
>CAZISK010000299.1:0-8620 GCA_964541355.1 uncultured Candidatus Obscuribacterales bacterium | reverse complement strand
AGCTGAATCTGACATCTCATCTGGTTGTTCGGTGTATGGTGAAGACTCATTGTCCGATGCAACCAGAATCTGATCGCCGTCATCATAATGAGGTGGCTCCATCCTTGGTGCCTGAGCAATGTTGCCGGCGGCGTCAAAGTCTGGTCGGAACCGTGGAGGAAGAGCCAGTTGATTTGCCTGCACAGTTGGGGTGACTCTGTCTTTCCCCTCACGGTCGACCCACTTTTCCATAGCAATTCGCCCGGAGACTGCGACCTGGTTACCTTTTTTCAAATACTCGTTGGCCAGCTCAGCCAGGCGGTCCCAGGTCTCAACCCGATAAAAATCGGTTGTCTTCTCCTTTCTAATTTTGTTGAACGAACTTACCGCCACAAAAAGGGTGGTCTTAGTTCGCCCGCTTGCGAATTGGAATTGCTCCGGCTCTCTTGCTAAGTTCCCCACAATCGATATATTCGCGAGACTCATGGTTAACCTCCTGGCACGTCTGCGCCCGCTTAAGGTGTCATCAATTGGGGAGATGAAATTATGATAGATACCATACGAAAGTATGTCAACATATTTTTGTCTGGCATCGAGAATAATCGATAAAAGCCAATGTCAGTAATGCTTTGCGCTCCCTCGCCCCAGTACCGAGTGACAACTGTTATGAGCATACTGACAAGGTGCTATTGGTGGTATCAGGGTTTTCGGCTTTGAGTAGAAATTGGTCAGCAATTTGGTTCTGATAAGAGAAGTTCTGTTCATCCATACACTGGAGTTTTGTACCTTTAAGGGTATGTATAAAGGGTGGAAAGTAGCCCCTGGAGTTACCACTCGGTGACCTCGAAGCGTGACTTCTATAGTGAGTACGAATGGCTCAAGCCGCTTGCTGAAGGCGGCATGGGCACGGTGTACGAATGCGAGGATAAAAAGAACAATCGCAAGAAATGCGTGATCAAGCAGATGCGCAGCGACGATGCTCGCTCGCTTGAAGAGTTGGACGAGGCTAAGCGTCTATTCCGACGTGAAGTCGCCATACTCAGAGGGCTGGATCACACCAACATCGTTCCATTTATAGATGACTATGTTTCCGATGACGGCCGATACTTCCTTGTAATGGATTTTATCGAGGGCAACAATCTCGAGACCACGATTCATAATGAAGGTCCCTTCAGTCAGGATGATGCCATCATGGTCGGAATCCAGATTTGCGAGGTACTCGAGTACTTGCATGACAGGAGCATTATTTATCGAGATCTGAAGCCCAGCAATTTGATGTTGACTCCGGAAGGTCACATCATATTGATCGATTTCGGTATTGCTCGAATTCTGATGCCTTCCACCACAGCTACTCGTGTTGTTACCGCCGGATACTCACCTCCAGAGCAGTACTTCGGCAAGCCTGAGCCTCGCAGCGACCTCTATGCTCTTGGTGCAACACTTGCCCATCTTGTTACCGGAGTAAGACCCCGACCGTTGATTCCAAGCGTACCGAGCCAACAAGGCGCAGATGTCTTGCCGAGTTTTGACTCGTTGATATCCCGACTGACCGCTCACAATCCGGCAGAGAGACCAGCCAGCGCTCGTTTGGTTCTGCATTCTCTGTTTCGCGTTTATAAGGAATTACATCCTGAGTGTGAGATACCGGATTTCGATCATGAACCGCTCGAAAGCCGCGAAGACCAGTTCATAAGCCAGAAGATAATGCGCTCCGGGCTGACGGCTGCAAGCTCTGCGAAGAAGGATCTGCCACGAAAGAAGGGACCAGGATTTGAAAGTTATACGGATGAGGAGATGCCATCCTCCATTGCAAAAATTTTCTTTGACACGTTGAAGCAGTCGAACGCCAAAGTTCCGAGATACGAGCATCATGAAGCCGGTGATGGTGACGACGAGTCCCGTAACCGATCTGCGTCTGAAAGTGTGACCAAAGGCTTAAGAGATACGTTTGACAAACTCAACGCTCAATCGAGTATCTGGCAGAAGCTTATCAAATGGGTCTCCGGTCGCGGTTAGCCGATACTAGGGCGTTTTTGCACCATTGTGCCACCTGGAGTTTTTCGGTTGCTCGTTTGCGAGCATCGAAGCCGGACAGACTCGGGCTTTTTCGAGCTGCGCGTTGTGAGCATTTCCTCTGGCTAAGTTTATCTCAGCGCTCTCAGAGCCGTCAAACATCAAGTCGTTTTCAGGCAATCGTACGATACGAAAAGTGCAAATGGAGTCCATCTAGGTCAGCCGATTGGATACTGCTTGCGCTGCTATTTGAGGAGCGCCTGGAAGGCAATCTCTCTAACCAGAGCGGCCTTGCGCTGCTTATGCACCAGGGCGCGTTCGATCATGTTCGTCGTCAGGTCGGTAAACAGAACGGGCGGCTTCGAATGCGACCACAGGTAAAAGGCAAGGGAGCCAGGCAGCGGATTGATTTCGTTGAAATACAACTGATTGGAATTGAGATCCAGCATGAAGTCCAGACGAGCCACGCCGGCGCAACCCAGCGCCCGGAATGCCTTCATTGCGTAGTCTTGCACATTCTGTTTGAGCTCCGGATCAAGATCAGTTGGATCGATGACACGGCTCAACCCGGCCATGCCCTGGGAGATCGCACCACCTTTCTTCCCTCCGGCTCTGATGTATTTGTCTTCGTAAGTCAGCTCTTCGCCGCCTTCGGCCACCGGTATCTCTACGACAGAGCTCTTCGATTCATCGCCTTCCATTATAGATACGTTGATTTCGAGCTTGTTGTCGAGACAGGGCTCTACCAGTACCTGATGATCGAATTTGAATGCCTTGAGGAGTGCGGCATCCAGAGAGGCTGTGTCTGTCGCTTTACCGATACCGATGCTGGAACCGAGATGAGCAGGTTTTACAAACAGCGGAAATTTGTCGAACTTTTCGGTGCTCAATACCTGATGGCGTAAAACCGATAAATCGGCTCCACGACTAGAGTCCATGCTATCGCGAGAGAGAAGCACCGAGGGCAGGACGGGAATGCCATGGCTCTCCAGAAATTTCTTGCAATGGTACTTGCTCATCGACATCGCCGATGCGAGCAAGTCGCTTCCTGTGTATGCCACGTCGGCAAGTTCGAGAAGTCCTTGTATGCAGCCGTCCTCGCCGTACGTCCCATGAAAGGCTGGGAAGAAAACGTCGACGGAGATAATCTCTTCGAGAGACTCTTCGCGTTTTCCACCAAACAATGCGAAGGAAGACTTTTTGGACTTTGCTCCCAGGACGGTCAGACCGCCTATACCCGGCACCGGTAGTAGTGTCACTTCCTGTACAGCATTGAGCGATTCCGGCATGCCTCTGTAAAACTCACGCTTGAGCAGAGCGTCGCCTGTGTACCATTTCCCCGCTGGGGAGATGTAAACCGGAATTGGTTTAAATTTGACGATATCGAGCGCTTCAATTATCTGAAGAGCAGTTATCACCGATATCTCATGCTCGGTGGACCTTCCACCAAACATGACTGCAATTGTTTTCTTGCTCTCGTCGCCATTTTTCATGATTTGTTCCTTTGTTAAAACGAAACTGCACCTTCGTACAGATCGCCCAGATCGTTTTCAATTAATACGACATCGCCGTCCCGACAAAATTCCGATAGATAGTTGAAGGCTGTGTGCATATCGGCGAATTCCTGGAGTTTTCCGGTTTCAAATCCGCCTTCCTTCAATCCGTCGGTGAGCGATTGTTTGTTGGTGTCTCCGACGACTATAACTAGATCGCAGACTGTAGCAGCCTTGCTTCCTGCCCGCTTGTTCTCCTCGACCTGCTTGTCGCCAAGCTCGATCATTCCGGGTGTGACCAGGATTTTTCTACCGCCGGACATTTGTTTTAGAACATCAAGTGCTGCTGAAAATCCGACCGGATTGGAGTTGTATGCATCGTTGAGACGCAATACCTCTCCCTGCGCCGCTGCGTGAGCGTTGCCGTTCTCTTTCACCCTGAATGATTCGATCGGCACCTTCACAGGCTCTAATCGGTTCTTCTCCGTGCGCACGTTGCGCATGGCGGAGATAACCGTCTGTGGTGCGATGCCGAGAGCACAAGCCATTGTGAAAGAGGCCAGAGCGTTGGAGAGCAGTGGTTTGCCCAACAGCTGCGTAAAACCTTCATACTCCTGACCTTGCCAACGAATTTTAAAATTTGAGCCTTTATCGGTCGAGGAGACATCGTAGATTAAAGCGTCCAGATGCTCATTGTCGGTGTCCCAGCCATATAGAAGAGTGGTCTTCTTTTTGTTCTCCTGGGCGATCTGCCGGCAACGGGGATCGTCTCCGTTGACCACCAGAATGCCGTCTTCAGGCAGCGCTTGTGCCAGCTCGGATTTCGCTTTGTAGACTGAGTCCTGACCGCCGAAGCGCTCCAGGTGCATGATACCGATGGCGGTGATGATAGCGGCTTGAGGAGGTGTCAGCGAGCACATTTTTTTGATGGAACCTATATAGTAAGCACCCATCTCGATGACTGCGTACTTGTGAATAGGCTGAAGCTTCTCGCGAATCTCTCGAGTGACGCCCATGTAGCTGTTGATGCTGCCAGGCGGAACAAATGTTGGTGCCACCGATCCTAGGATTTCGCGAAGAATGATCTTGGTGCTGGTCTTTCCATAGCTTCCGGTAATACCGACGATTGTCGGATTGTGCTTCTTGATGAGAGCGCGCGCCTCGTTGGCAAAGCCCTCCTGGAGGCTGGTTTCATACGGCTGCAGGAGTGAGTTTGCCAAAATCAACCAGTACGGTTGAGAATGTACGAGGACGAACTGAATGGTCCAGAAATGAAGCAGTGCAGTAGCTGCCGGAAGCGCTTGAGGTTGTCCCTGCGTGCTCATGAAATAGAAAATCAATCCGCCGACTGCCAGCAAGCCTGCCACCACATATAGTCCCAGAGCCAGATTAAATATCCTTTTTGACCGCGCTGTCATGTTGAGTTTGATCTTGCCTGTTTTTCTTGGATCCTCTTCTTTAAGACCGATAAGGACCAGGCTGATAGCGGCGACAAGAGAAACAATCAACAGAACAGTGTTGGGGATGCCAGGCTTGGCACACAGACCGATCATGACGATGCAGGCTATAGAACCTTTGCGATCGAAAGCTCGCTTTTCCCAGATCCAGTTGAAAAAACGTCTGGCAGTGTAGTCTTCCTGTTGAAAATACTTCAAGTAACGAAGACTGCGGCGATAGTAGAAGAACAAACCGGCAGCATATGCGAAGACCGTGCTGAGGACGACATCCATAGTCAATGGTCTCCTGAATCTGGTCTAGCCGATTGGTCCAAGCTGTTGAGAAAATCCAGGATGTATTTGCCGCTGAGATGGAGTCCGTCACCCAGGAATGGATAGTGATCCTTGCGGGGCATGACCAGAAGACGAGAGTTCGCAATTAACTGATTGAAGCGTTCAGCCATCTCGACCGGTGTCTCCTCATCAAGCTCGCCCCAGAGAATGAATGTGGGCGCTACTATTTTTTTTGCATCTCCGGTGGTGTCTTCGTTGACCGTTTTCACCAGGATGTTCTTCAGCGGACCGGCATTCTGGTAGTCACGAGATCCATAACGCGGAGCGAACCAGCTTGCGAACAGCTTTGTTTTAAAACTTTTGTCGCTCCACTTGACTAGCTTGCTCAATGTTCTTACATATTCCGTCCGAAGCTTTTTCTTGCCTGTCAATTTGCGCTTGAGCCCGCTGGAATCCACCAGTATCAGTCCCCGCACAGATTCTGGATAGTGACTTGCCAGTCGCGTCGCTACCTTACCACCGAAAGAATGTCCCAGCACATCAGCCTTTGTGATATGGTTGTCGTCCATATAGTTTTTAATACAGGCGGCGTATCCAATCGAGTCCCAGTCTTCATCAGGCTTTGGCGACTTGCCAAAGCCTGGCAAATCGATGAGGTGCACCTGAGCATAATTGCCGATCAGCTCTCCGAGCTGCCGCATCGTCTCGATGGACTGACCCCAACCGTGCAATATAAGAATAGGGTGTCCTGTCTGCCCGATTCTTTCAGTATTAAGAATCTGGCTATTCACTGGACCTATCGTTACCGTGCCTGTCATCTCAACTCTTGCCGCGTTGTTGGACGAATGAATTACCCTTGAGTGCCGTATATCCGGCAGCCATTGTCGATTGAACAAAGAGCAACGCTGGCTTTTGCATCTAATATTATGGCGAAATTGGCTGATACCGTCAGCTTCAGAATCGAATATATGATTCTTTCTTACTTAAAACTAACTTCAGTCGCCAGTGGTTGGGGCTATGTAAACCAAGAGTTAGAGAGCCTTTCGGAAGCAGTGCCGGAATGGGTTATACTGCCTCCTTGATTATTCGGGAGTACCTTAACGTGGTCGCCAGCCCAGTACACGAAGACCTTCGCATGCGGGCGATTCCGCTGCGCCAGGATGGCGCTGCCTCCGCCCACGACTATCATGGCGTCGAAATTGCCCTCGATCACGAGCTTGCAAAAGAGCCGCTTGTCGATGTCAGTGAATTGGGTCTTGCGAGAAACAGTATTTATGCTCGTGACGACGGTCTCAACGCACCTTACGCCAAGAGATTCCGCAGCGCTTCGAAGAATATATATCTGAGACATACAGTCGCGAAAAAACTGGTGGAGATCAACTGCAGTCTTGCGCCTTACCAGGTCGAGCTTTATCTGCTTGATGGATATAGACCGATTGAGTTGCAGGTGGAGGTCTGGGATGACTTTGTGGAGCAGGCTCGCCGGGTTTTAACCAATCCGACGGAGGATGAGTGCGCCAACTACGCCGGCTACTACTGCTCAGATCCCCGCTCGTTCGACGAATGCAATTACAAAACCTGGCCGACTCACAGCACCGGTGGTGCCATCGATCTCTTTCTCCGAGCGTTGTCTAACAAAGAACCGCTGTTTTTCGGGAGCATTTTTGATGACGCTACTGAGATCAGCTATACGGATCATTTCGAACGCAATATCTCGGACAATGACGGCGCCAGCATCGTTGAAGCAAGGCGCAATCGACGCTTACTTTATTGGGCTATGACTAATGCCGGCTTCGCCAACTACCCATATGAATGGTGGCACTTTGACTGGGGAACGCAGATGTGGGTGGTAAACAGCGGAGACTACACGCGCATCCCTGTATACGGTTATGCGAAACGACCCGCGTCGATGCAGTGCAGTACGTGATGTAAAGATCTTCCGTTTAAGATCAATATGTCAGGTTGCGCCACACTTCCATCTCTGATTCGGAAAACGACCCGAGCGTCTTCCATTCAGGCGATAGGCGCACCTCGAACTCTTTGAATACGCAATCCTGCATGCGCTTCAGGAGGTTGGTCACGTCGTTGGATGTAGCGCCGCCAAGGTTGATAACGAAGTTGGCGTGCATTGCCGACACGGCTGCCGCGCCCTCCTTGAGCTCCTTGGCTCCGGCCTTATCCAATAGCAATCCCGCCTGGCGTTGTGGCTCTGGATTCTTAAAAGTGCTTCCGGCATTGGGAAAGCCGATGGGCTGTGTGCGCCAGCGGTAGTCTTCATTCTCTTTGGTGCGCTTCTCGATCTCTTCGGCCGCCCCTTGCTCCATGCGGAATCTTGCCTTGACGACAACATGTTTCAACGGATCAAGTTTGCAGCGGCGGTACTGAAAGTCCATTGAATCTTTAGACAAGGTTAGAAGAGAACCGGTTTCCGAATCGAAAACAGTGGCAGACTCGAGAATATTGGCCATGCAGCTGCCGTGCGCGCCAGCATTCATAATGACACCACCACCCACGGTTCCTGGAATTCCGACTGCGAACTCCATACCAGATAGACCAATGCTGGCTGCGAATTTTGCCAGGTGCGGCAGTCGCGCTCCAGCTAACGCCTCGAGAACTCCTGGCTCGGGGTTCTTGATATCGATTAGATTGGTAGTCCGAATGACGGTTCCTTTAAACCCTGCCGAGGAAACAAGCAAATTTGATCCGCCGCCCAGGATGAACCAGGGCTCGCCTTTCTGGCGCAGACTGTCCACCGTCTCGATCAGCTCGTCCACCGAGTGAGGATGGCAAAGACGGTCTGCTTCGCCGCCAATCTTCAGTGTAGTGCATTTGGCCAGGGGAGCTCGAACAGCTTCATCCATAGCTCTAGCTTTTTTTGAGTATGTCGAGAATTTTGGGTCCAACACTTGTAACGTCACCTGCACCGACGGTCATAAGTAAATCGTTTGGTTGCAAGTATGGTATCACCTTCGAGGCGAGGTCGTTAACCGAACCTGAGATGTAGTGAGCATTACGATGTTTGAGGCTATTTACGAATCTTTCAGAGGTAACACCTTCTATCTCTTTGCCTCTTGCAATATATATGTCGGATATCAGTACTACGTCTGCATCATCAAAAGATTTCAAAAATTCTTCCCAATGATTTTTCAATCTTCCCGGTTGATGGGGCTGAAATAAAACGACCAGGCGAGCTCGCTTTCCATCGGGTCTGTTGCGGTACTGCTCGATAAATTGCTGAGCGCCTTTACAGGTGGCATCGACCTCGGTGGGATGATGTGCATAATCATCGACAACCAAAATGTGCTTTTCTTCTCCAAGAATTTGGAATCTTCTGTTGACTCCGCCGAACGTTTTCACTGATGACGCCAGTACGTTGAATTCTAACCCGAGCTCGAGTCCAGCGAC
>CAZISK010000298.1:0-8624 GCA_964541355.1 uncultured Candidatus Obscuribacterales bacterium | reverse complement strand
GTTGGCCTGAATTTAGTTTTGGTAAAACGATCAGGTCTGTGCACCTGCGCATCAAGTCAGAGTATTCGTAAGCATAGATACAAACGGCAGCCTTGAAGGATGCCGGCGGTTGATTATCCTACTGTGGAAATACGTGATCGCCTGTTGGACGAAAACTCGCTTTTCATCAATATTGCAAGCAGCTTTGTATATTGTGGACTGGCGATATTGTGGAGTCGGTCAAGCGAATTTTGGGGTATGCCGATAAAGGTGCCAAAAATTCGCTCTGCGATCACTACGTAGTTTCCCCATGCCTTATATTGACATCAAACTCGATTGGAAGGATATTAAGGTTGCTAGGTTGTAGTTTGCTTGGTTCTGCCCTACGTGAGTTGACCAACGATTACCAAAACCAAATGAATAATCGTTAGATCGCTAGGCTCCACGTACCCTCGGGCTGATTCGGCATCACTCTTTCGCGTATGGATGTGCCACCATTTATGGTGCGTCCTGATGCATTGCCGTTCTGCAAATCAGTTCGAACCCCCAAGCTATAGATAGAGTATAGCGAACCCCCAAATTCACCATAGCCGTAATGTTTCTCAAGCCAACTAGAGATCATATTGGCCATGTTTTCGACACTTACCAACAACACCAAACCGCCGAGCTATGATCTGAATTCCATATTCAGACCGTACGCCAGCGAGGTTGTGAGCGACTCTCAGCAGTCGGTGAAAGCATCGGAATCAAGCGGCAGATTTGTAACCTTTTCGCGTCAGGATGTGAAATCGTTATTCAGTCTCGAGCTCTCCAAGTTCCCGAAATTGAGCGAGGATGAGCCGACGATGTCCTGGCTTTTGCGTGCGGCAGGAATAGTATCAGATGTGGTTATGCGCGACGTCCTGGATGTATCTTGCCGGGGCGGTCAATCTCCTTATGACCTTTTGCGTTTGTCCGGAAGGATCTCCTATTCCGACTTGAGGGCTCTGGAGACTGCGGCGAACTATGTGGACAGTGGTTCGATATACCGAGACTTTGCTGCCATAGCTCTGACGTATGCCTGCAGCAATTTCATAGAGCTGGATGACGCTTTGTGGGATTTGGGTCTTCACCCGAACGATCCTATGAGCGATTTCAAGCTTTTTGAATTGCTTGATGATTGTGGCGTCTTTCCTCATGCAGAGCTGCTTGCTGTCAGGCGTGAGTGCCTGGCACGCGGTGTCACCATTGGATACAGCCTGGTTAAGAACAACATGCTGTCAGGACCGTTCCTGAAGGTGCTTTTGGAGTGCCTTTGCGCCGTCGGCAGCGGCAAGTTGCAGTATCACGACCTTGTCTTGACCATTATCAGCATTCTTCGAGATACTGATACCACATATGGTGCTGTAGACCGCTCCATGACGCGCGAGGCTCGTCTCGTGGCGCAAGTCCCTATATCAACTGCGGATAGAGCGCTCGGTAATCTGCTTCTCTGCTCCGATTTGATGGAGTTGGAAGACCTGATATTCTGTCTGGAAGTAGCGCTCGAAGACAAACGTTCTCTCGGCGCGGTAGTTTCCGATTTTATGATTGTAGATGTAGTCGTGCTACAAGCAGCACGCAGCCTGGCGTACATGGTGTGTGAGAAAAAACTGACAGCAAGACGTAGCGTGGAGATGTTAGAAGAGGTGAGAACAACCGGCAGACCGTTGGCTCAGACATTCACGGATGTCACCAGCGTGACGGTACTTACGAATAGTCATCCGAACCTTACTAATAGTCATTCCAACCTCAGCGCAGTAACCTCGATAGCTTGAGTAGACTTCGCTCACTCCGCGACGAGACGGCGGAACGGGAGACGAGAATCTCCGCAACCTGAAGCCGACCAACTCGAAAGTATAGAGCTTTGCCGAAGCGCGCCGACTCAAAATGCAATTGGTTACCGAAATTTGCAGCTTGTGGTTTAAACGATGTCTCGTTTGAAAAATCTACTCCCTAGCGCAATCGGTCTGCTTGTCGATCTACGACAGACAACTATCGCCTCTGCTAGCCGCACCAGCGTCTTTGCAAAGCAATTCGGGTTGTGACTGAAAACTGTCTATTCATCACTGTTTGTGATTATGACTGTGCTTTTGCCCATGGGAATTCTACGAAGGCGGGGGGATTTCCCCCAATTGTTCAAGAACCGCGTCCCACCTACACTTTATGCATCGACAACACCCCTTTGAGCTGTTCCGGCAGCGAGGCAACCAGAGAGATGACAATGTTTAGAGATCCTAGAGATGAAGATCGACTTTGCCAGGTTTTGAAGGCATATGTTGAGGAGTGGGGGCCGGAAAATGTGATAGTTTCCGTTCCGTCACATTGGAGCGAATACAGCACTAACAGTCTCGGTAGAGTGAGATTGGAGTTTGCAACTCAGAATACGGTATCAATTCGCGTTGAATATGATTTCGTCAGACTAAAGTACGACGTGGCGCTACAGGCGGCATAGGGAACAGATTTTATTCGATATCTACTTTCCTCCTTGAATTGAAGCCCTGTGGTGGGGCTTCTTTCGTTTTAGAGAAACTGAATTTCGATTGTAGAAACAGCATCATGTTTGCGGCGCGCTGCGGCCGTTCCCGGTAGTCCGATGGTGTCGGTGCCGTTTACTTATTGAATTTCGATCGTAGAAACAGTTTCTTCTGGTGGCGCTGCGGCAGTCGTTCCTGGCGCTCCGACGGTGTCGAGCTGCGGCGGCGACGGCGGCAACTCATTGAGTTTGGATTGAAGAATCATTGCTTTCTGATGGCGCCGCGAAGATCGTTCCCGATAGCCGGATCGTGTCGAACGACGACTCCGGTGCCGGATACTAACTGAAGGTTCGATCGTAGAAGAAACAGTACTTTCTGGTGGCGCTGGGGCGGTCGTTCCCGACAGTCCTATAGTGTCGGTAGGCGGTGGTGTCGGGAGCACGACGGTAAGGTCACATCCGCCTCCACACCCATATTTGACTACGACCGGCCACTCGGATACTTGAGGAAGATCGGTCTTAATCATATCGATGACGGCTGGTGTTGCCCGTCTGCTGTGAAGATCAATTTGAGCGTGCAAGCAGTCGTGGTCCATTCGAGTCAATAGCTGACGAACACGCCAGCCCCGATCTTTTAAATGCTCTGTCATCTCGTCGGCTTCGCTCTGGCGTTCGTCGCGGTATCGAATTGAAATCCTCGTCTTTTTGCGTATCACTTCCTCATCTGAGGAGATTTGCTCGAATTGCTGTCTCTGGCGTCTTGCCCTCTGCGAGAATTGTGCTATACCGAAGCCTTCGAAAACCGCCTGCGCCCCTTTCTGACTCAGGATGAAATAGTTGACACCATCAATGGTTTCACCCTGTCCGGGTAATGTTGAAGTCATCACGGATCCTGGTGGGAGATCCTTGGAGAAAGCTAGAATGGCGGCGATCTTGTCCATCGGCAGATCCGTCTTTACGCATTTATAGCCCGCTTCCAGCAGTTGAGGAGCTTTCAGCAAGATACCCGGATCTTTCAGCTTGTTGAGTGATTGACGTAAGAACCACTGTTGCCGCTCCATTCGACCGATATCAGCCATGGCGTCTTTTCTGAAACGGACGTAGCCTTCCGCCTGTTCCGGAGTGAGAAGTTGTTTGCCTGGCTTGAGATGGATTGACAGACCTGAAGTCTTATCTTCGTAGTCCATCTCTTTCTCCACAACTACTTCTACGGGTCCTAAGAGTTTGAAGATATCTCTTAAACCCATCGTGTCGACAACCACATAGTTGTCGACACTTATGTTGAAGTTGTTGCGGACAGTGGTAACGGCCAGCTCGGGACCGCCGATTGCGTGCGCCTGATTGATCTTGTTGACCCCTCTGCCAATCTCTACATGGCTGTCGCGTGGAATCGAGATGATTCCGACTCTCTTAAGGTCGGGATCGAGCGTCACCAACATCATGGTGTCGGATCTGGTGCCCTGGTAACGCTCGGCTTCGGTGCCATTCCAGTCGACACCCATTACGAGTACGTTGAGTCTCTCTTCCAGCTTTGGAAACACTGGTACTGCGGCCAGTGCACTTCCGATCGCTCCGGTTGCGTGTTCGACCTGCCTGACGACGGCTTGACGGGTAGTGGAGTGCATTGGGAAGGCGAAATATACGATCGAAAGAGTCAGCGCCGTCATTGCCAGCCCGATTGCGACAATTGAAAGCCCAAGCCGGAGCTTCCCGGGCTGAAAGTCAGTCCCGTCGTTGTGTACTATATGGTCGCCCAAGGTCGCCTCTTTCGATCTAAATGATACTTTGTGCCGATAATAGTTTAATAGCGCACAAGCCGACCCTGCTCTTTACATTTAAAATATCTTAGGTTTTCGCGCGCCATAAGGTTTTGTGAAAGTGAAAGAACTATTGAACACGCGCCGGCACTGGGGCGCTTGTTTGTCCGGAATAGAGATGCACAATTGTATTGCTGTCTCTTTCCGTAAGATCCAGCCATGTGTCCACCACGCCCATGGTGTGAAACATGGCGTCATCGGGATTGGCTGTGTGACCTGCCAGTCCCAACGCGTGGCCGATTTCGTGCAGACAAGTGCGCCTCATACGGTTGTCCGTGACCGGAAGCGCCGGCACCAGTGGTACTGTCAGAATGGTGACGGTTCCTCTGACAAGACCGTTGCGATTGGCGTCTAAAACAGCCTGACCGGACTCAGCAATGTTCTTGAACTTACCTGGATCGTTGGACCAGGAGCATACGATATCCGCTTTTGCGGCCTCGTCGACGATTGAAAATGTCACCAACCCGCGTGAAGCCTGGCTCCAGCTCTCAAATGATTTGATCAACAGGTCGGCAAATTGGGGACGATAGTTCGGTACATTTTCTCCGTTTGCGATGAATACTTTGAGCGGCATCTTGCTTTGCGGCCATCTAAGGACGCCTTCTCTCGTCACCTCGTTGTAGTAATCGTTAGTGAACGTTCCGTCGGGCGTTAGTTTCTGTCTCGCCCACTCCGCCTCCAATCCGCTTACAAGACCGGCAATTTTTTTGTAGTCGCGGTGAGTTGGGAACTTAGCCAGGAAAGTTTTGTATGTTTCGATCGCTCTATCCAACTTCCCTGTGGACTGCAGCATTCCACCAAGAGACATCCAGGCTGCATCGAGATTGGGACTGAGCGAAATCGCCTTTTCCAGCTCTTGTATCGCTTGCGCTGATTGTCCGGTTTTTGCAAGAGCAATCCCGAGGTTGTTGTGGACTTCGGCGAAATCCGGGATTAGCTCGGCTACTTTACCCAAAGTGGTGATTGCATCCGCGTTGTTGTTGGCGTGCAGATACTCCTGTCCCTTGAGGAAGAGGTCGTAGGCTTCCTTCGAGACCACTCTGTCGCCGAGCGTATACTCCATTTTTTGCGCGATTGCAGTGGCATCACCGATGAACAGAGTGGCCGCCATACAACAAGATAGGAGCCAGGAAAGAGGCCTCCGTTTCGTCGATCTGTATGGGGTGTTTTGGTGTAGATGCGGTTGAGACATATAGACATCAAGAGATCGTCAGTGCGGCCTTTATTTTAAACTCTAACCTGACAGTCGGAAATTATCGTCGGCTTCTGGCCGGTGGACAGCTATGCGACAGATTAAATGGGGTGTTCTGGGGTGTTCCGGCTTTGCTCGCAGGCGGAGCATACCGGCCATGCTTCTCACGCCCTCGGTGGAGTTGGTCGGAGTAGCGAGTCGCACTCGCGAGAAGTCCGAGAAGTTTTCAGAGCAGTTTGCGTTACCGCGGACTTATGATTCTTATCAACAGCTGATCGATGATCCTGAGATCGAAGCCGTGCATATTCCGTTGCCCAATTCGATGCATTGTGATTGGACTCTGGCTGCGCTTGATCGTGGAAAGCATGTTCTTTCCGAGAAGCCGTTTGCCACCAGATCTAGTGATGCACAGATTGTAGTCGACAGGGTGAAGGGCACGAATCTTAAGGTGATGGAAGCGTTCATGTGGCCTTTTCATCCGCAGCATCAGAAGGCGAAGGAGTTAATTGCATCGGGTACCATCGGCAAAGTCAAATTCGTGAGAGCCTCTTTCAGCTACATCATGACCACGAAGTCCGGAATCCGGCTCGACAAGGAGCTCGGCGGCGGCAGTCTGCTCGATGTCGGTTGTTATCCTGTAAGCAGCGCTCGCTTCTATTTTGACGGAGAACCTCTTTCCGTGTTCGCGCGGGGTGAGTTCAACGAGGAGCTGGGAGTGGATACTGCAGTCACCGGCATGCTTGAGTTCGAGCAGGGGCGCGCAGTCTTTGATTGCGGTTTCAATCTACCGTATCGCACCGACCTTGAAGTCGTCGGAGAAACGGGACGAATCTATTTTCCTCGTGCCTGGCAACCGCATGAACAAGCGACCATGTTCCTGAACGACGATGAGATCGTTCTACCTCCCGCCAATCACTATGTAAATCTGTTCGAGCACTTCTCGAAATCAATATCCGACCACGAGAAGCTTGCCTTTGATGCAGGAGACGCTTTGAAACAGATGAAAACGCTGGAAGCGATCGATAGATCCCTTCATAGCGGAAGGATTGAGGAACCTTAGCGACTTTCGCTGTCGCGTGGGCGAGCATTAACCCGGCAGCTGTATGTTCTAAAGACGCTCGGAAAGAGAGAGACCTAGCAATGCGTCCTTCGGTCGTCGGCGAGCATCACTTCCTGGAGGCTGACGGTTTAGAGGACTCGAAAAGTTAGGGAGTCCTAGCTTCGCTGTCCAGCCGGTTGCATTGGGTCCAGGCACTTTACTCCCGGGAGCTCGATGCCTTCGAGGAACTCCAGTGATGCACCACCACCGGTGCTGATGTGCGTCAGTGCTTCATCCGGTATATGTCGCTTCTTAAGCGCCGCAACAGAGTCTCCGCCGCCAATGATTGTCTTGGCTCCTCTCTTGGTCAGGGAAACGAGACAGTCGATCAATTCATTTGTGCCTTTGCTGAACTCTTCAATTTCGAACACACCGGGAGGTCCATTCCACAGAATCGTTTTGCACGGTTCGAGCGCATCCTTGATCTCTTTGATGGTTCTTGGACCGATATCGAGACCCATTTGATCGTATGGGATTTTGTCTGCGTCCACGGTGACGGTGGGAGTGTTTTCTTTCATCTCTTTCGCGCAGACTATGTCTGTTGGCAGTATCAAGCGTACGTTTTTCGCTTTTGCCTTTTTCTCAAGTTCTTTGCAGTATTCGAGGCGGTCATCTTCTACCAGCGATTTGCCGACATCAAGACCGCGAGCCTTGAGGAAAGTAAAAGCCATGGCGCCGCCGATAATCAAAATGTCTACTTTCTCTGTGAGATTGTCCAGCACACCGATTTTCGATGAAACTTTGGAGCCGCCAATTATTGTTGCTACAGGACGAGTCGGATCATCTAACGCTTGTGTGAGCATCTTGATCTCTTTGTCCATCAACAGTCCGGCGAGCGCTGGACGAACATGGTTGGCCACGCCCTCCGTGCTGGCGTGAGCTCGGTGAGCGGTGCCGAATGCGTCGTTGACGTATACGTCAGCTAGTTTTGCCAGTTTTTTTGTGAACTCCGGGCAGTTATCCTCTTCACCTTCATGGAAGCGAACGTTTTCGAGAAGAAGAACTTCGCCCGGCTTGAGCTGATTGACCTTAGCTTCAACTTCCGGTCCGATGGTCTCGGCAATAAAATGAACCTTGGCTTTGTTTTTCAGTAGGTCCTGAAGCCGCTCAGCGACCGGCTTCAGCGTCAACTTATCAACACGCTTGCCGTCGGGACGCCCCAGATGTGATACCAGTATGACCCTGGCATTCTGGCTCAGGAGGCGCTCGATTGTGGGCAGAGCCGCTCTGATTCGAGAGTCGTCCGTAATCGATCCATCCGCTTTGTTTTGAGGCACGTTGAAGTCCACACGGACAAGGACGCGCTTGTTGTCGAACACATCCTTTTGGACGTTGGCAATGCTTTTTTTCATGGACCAATACCTCAGATCTACTTCCCTAAAGTCAGGGCGAGGCTTTCGCCTTCACAGGCTTGACCTCGCCCTTCGATTTAACTGGGTCTATCCTTTAGACCTTAACAGCGAGCTTTTTTGCGACCAACGAGCAGAGCTCGGCGAGGCGGTTGCTGTAGCCCCATTCGTTGTCGTACCAGGCCAATACTTTGACCATGTTTTCGCCGACTGCCATGGTCAGGTCGCTGTCGACGATGGAGGAGAGTTGATTGCCTTCGAAGTCGCAGCTTACTAGTGGCGCTTCTGCAATGCCGAGGTATGATTTGAGGTCGCCTTGGGCAGCTTTCTTGAGCGCGGCGTTGACTGATTCTACAGATACCGGCTTCTTGGTCGTGACTACGAGATCGACCACGCTGACGTTAGGCGTAGGCACTCTCATGGCGAAGCCATTCAGTTTGCCTTTGAGGTGGGGCAGGACCAGACCAATCGCTTTGGCAGCGCCGGTGGTGGAAGGAATCATCGATTGTCCGGCAGCTCTTGCGCGTCTGAGATCGCTGTGAGCGGTGTCAAGGAGCTTCTGATCGAGTGTGTAGCTGTGGATAGTGGTCATCAGGCCTTGTTCGAGTCCGAATTCGTCATCGATGACTTTGGCTACTGGAGCCAGGCAGTTGGTGGTGCAGCTGGCGTTGGAGATGATGTTGTGCTTTTCGGG
>CAZISK010000297.1:0-8641 GCA_964541355.1 uncultured Candidatus Obscuribacterales bacterium | reverse complement strand
GTGCGCTATTCGAGTCAAACCAGATTCGACTCGATGGCGAAAGACATCGTCAAAATGGCAGGTGATAAAGACCCTGCCGCCATGTACGTTATGGCCGGGCTTCTAGGTAAATCAGACAACCGCCCTGTGGTCGAGCAAGTTGTCAACGAAGCGGCGGAGCTTTTCCAGAAGAGTCCCGAGCATGCGTCGGTACTCGTGCAAGCGCTGATCGATCGGAGCAAAGATTCCGGAGATCAGCACAAATTGCTGGAGACGCTTGGAAAAGTCGCAGGCAGTCCTGATGCCAAGATTAACGATGCTCTGATGAAAGTCGCTCGTGATGAGCTTAGAGCCGGATTCGATCGCTGCTTCAAGAAGGATGGTAGCCCAGACAAATCGTTTTCAACCAGTCTCAACAGCGCAGCTCTCGGCATGGCTCATATGGCGAAGAACTGGGAGGCTCAGGATGTCGCCAGGCTGACCAAGCGGATGACGCCGGAGGTGGCAGCCGCTATGAAGATCGCCTCGAAAGACGTGCCGCCAGCGCTGCGCGACTCGCTCGTCAACAACGTACTCAACCGCGTTCGTGAAACGAAGCAGGCAGATGGAGAGTGGGTGCCGGCATTTAATGCGCTTGCCGCTCTTGCTCCATTCGTACAGCTCTCGCAGTTCCGTGAAATGAAGCTCTTCAAAGAGGTGGCTTCATCGTCGGATGCGCAGGTGCAGCTTGCTCTGGGAAGAGCGGTTCTCGCCTTTGTCAACAACGGCAATCAGGAGGTCAGGCAGGAGGCCGCAGATCACTTCGTAACCACCGGCTGGGCTCAGCAGATGAGTCCGGAGGTGCGAACCGAGCTCTTGAAGTACGCCCAGGGCAAAGATGTCAAACCGGAGATGTTGGGCAAGATCAGCGAGATGGCTTACGAGTCCGGAATAAAACCGCCTATAGTGCATCTGCTCAGGACTCTCGGTCTTAACGAGATTAATAAAGAACAGCTGGAGAAGGCGATTACCGCAGTAGGGGGCGAGGCAAAATTCCGCGATATGCTTTCCCGAATCGCTTCTTATGACTCCTTGCCCAAGGTCATGCAGACCCTCTTGAAAGAGGGTAAGACCGATATAGGAAAACTTCTGCCACCGGATCTGGTGCCGACCGGTTCTAACCGCGGTGAGAAGATCGACCTGAAGAAGATGATCGAGGATCTCTCGAAGGGTTCAATCCCTGATCAGTACAAGTTCCTCGCCAACGGCGACTTCGAGAAAAATCTGAAAGGCATATCCGACGCTACTATGAAGACGGTAGCCGAGAGAGCGGGCGTTTCGCCTCAGCGATTGCAGTATGAATTGACGCGCCAGCGCCTGGCCGGACTGACCGGCGAACGGGCCGAGATTAAAGACAACGTCGCCGATGCCAAAAAAGACGCCCGCAAAGCATCGCTCGATGAGTTATGCAAGGAAACCAAGAAAGGACACGATACATCGCTTGGGTGGCTACTTCTGGGAGGAGCAGGCTACTTCATCGCCAGAGCTAATAATGTCAGCAATTTTGAGAAAAACCAGACAAAGATGCTCGGCAATTTCAAAGGTGCCGACGCGGAGTTTCAAAAAGCGGTTGGTGAAATGAGGCGGCTGCAAGCGGTTCTTGAAGCCACGGATCTGTCGAGAGCTACTCAGGATCAGTTCCGCCTTGCTGCCGATGGCGACCGGCTGGCAGCAGACAAGAAGCTTTTGCAGATGGGCAATGAGTACGGTCTGAATACGTTGCAAGTGCTGGCTCCTCATGCCTACAGCCAACTGACCGGTTTCGGCTTGGAATCCTGGCAGCAAGGCGTGTTCAATCGTCTCTACCTCAATGGACTGACGGCAATCCCGCAGTTGCCGCAATTGCAAGCCCATTTTGGAAAACCGGAGGCGGTGAGCGAGGCGCTCAAGGTCCTTACCAGCCGTCATTTACAAAAACCGCTCGATTCCAGCGACCCACGCGCATGGAATAGCGACTATCGCGATCTGCAACGCGGTTCGCGGGCGATGATGGTTCACGAAGCATTGCGTGCAATCGACAGTCATCCGGCTTTGACCAACGCCACCAATGCCTCCGCCGAGCTGATGAAAACCTGGTCCGACCTGGAGAAGCTCGTTCAGGCAGGTATCGAGGGACATCGCGGCAAGGATCTGGTCGACCATGTCAGAGGTTTGATCAGCAGACAGGAGAACGGCAAGGAAGTCGGTCTCGAGGCCAGCATCAAGAAGATTCAAGAGAACATCCCTGAAGTCAAAAAGGTTGTTCAGGAGCTTAAGAATGAGCTCAAGAAATGTTCCGACCCACTAGCCAAAGAAGGGCTTGAGCGGCGGATTCAGGCGCTGGAGAAGATGGTCGAGACGTTCTCGCCCAACTCGAAGCAGATGCAACAATTCACTGAGATGGCGCGCCTGGTCAAGAGCGGAAGCTACGATGAGTCGACCTTCTGGAAAATGCTCAGGGACAACGCTGTGCCAATCGTCGGCACGATCGCAATCGCTGCTCTGGTAGTTGCTACGCTCGGCACCGCTACACCTCTAGCCGTTATAGGTGGAGCTCTCTTGATCGCTTCCGCCGGACTGGCGTTCCGCGAGGGCTATGCCGAGCTGAGCTATCAGATGAACTGGACCGGAACCGGCGGGTCTCAGCTTGGGGACGCAATCCGGAGGCGCGAGCACGAACTCGGACAGAGAGATTCTGGATTCCTTGTCTATGATTCCAAAAGTGGTAAATTCGCACCAGGACCGACCTTTGGACAGGTGGCCCTTAATTATGGAATTCAGATTGCAGCTGATACGGCCATGAACCTTGCCCTGATGGGATTTGGTCATCTGGTAGGTAAGGGCTTGAGAGCGGTCACCGGCGTTGACCGTGCCGTTATGAATGCCCAGGCACTTAACAAACTTCTCGGTACGGCCAAGTCGTCAACGGCAGCGTTTGATGAAGCGGTGGCACCACAGGTGGTGAAGGCGCTGTGGAAGCGCTGGCTCGTCGAATGCGGCAATCAGGCGGGATTTGCAATTGCGTCTCATGGTACGGAGGATGCCCTGAAGCATGGCTTCAAGGAGCAGAACTTCTTCACGCACCTGGCGGCAGCTTTGATCGTCTGCGCCGGACACCAGACAATGGTGCATGGAATGAATTATGGCGGCAAGGGACTTGTTCCGAAATGGTTCAAACCGAACTCCATGGAGGTGATTGCCGAAAAAGGTCAGTTCATGGATGTAATGACCGAGCGTCTTGCCAAAATGAACGCTGAAGGCAAGGCTTCTGATCCGAACTTCAAACCGGTAACTATGAAGGAGGTTGCCGGCGGCAAGGTGGAAGTGACCATTCCTGCCACCGAGGCTGGTGGCAAGGCAAGGGTTATTGAGATCTCCTTCGTCAAACCGGAAGTCGCACTAGCGCAAATGAAAGCAGAGCAACGAGAGCTCGCGGAAGGGTCCAAAGGTAACGAGGCGACTGACACAACAACCACTCCGCCGGGACGCCCTCACGGTTGGGAAGGACGTCGCACCGAGGTGCCTGCCGATCGCGACGTCGAAGTTGGTGGGCAGAAGCTTTCCGAACGCGCCACAATCGCCAGGGAGCAAACCGACAAATGGGTCGATCTGACCGTCGAAGGTCGTTATGCCGAAGCTGCTGAGCACGCGCTTAATGCAGGCAAGAAGATGGAGTCCGATGGCAAGGCTACTATCAAATTTATCGAAGTCGAGGTTCCAGCCGGTAAGATCAACGAGCAGATCAATGAAGTGCTCACTAAAATGGGCGGTCAGGAAGGTGGTGCCACTCCAGGGGCTCGCGGCAACGACAAACATGTCGAGATAACGGTGGCACGGCCCACGCTCGTCCTGACGGATGGCACCAAGGTCGATCTCACACAACTGTCGCAATCGCGCAGAACGCTCAGCGATGCGCAAAGAGGAGAGCTGGATGCCGCCTTGAACACGGCAGGCGGAAAGGCGCTTCTCGAGCGCATGGCAAGACAACAGATGGAAGAGATCATTGCCCATGCCAACCGCATACTCGGCGGTGATAAGCCTCTTTCGGCAACCCAGGTTAGATTCAGCCAGGACGTCGCCTCTGATCGTCCGGAAGGTCCAGCCGGTAAAGAAGCTCTTGCCGGTGGAGGGGCCAGGCATAAAGACAGTCTTGGCGGTAAATTCGATGCCCGGGTGGCTGAGCAGGAAGTGATTGCACTCCTGTTCGAGCGCGGCGCTAAGTGGTCTGACATCGCGGCTATCGCAGCCAATACCAAGCACGGCGAAGCGCGCTCCAATCTGCTCGAGTATTTGAAATCAGCTCACTACAAAGGCTCTGGTACTTCGCCTACCGATGTCCCTGCAATCAGCCGCCTTCCTGGTGCTCCGGGGGCTCGTGAGGTGGGCGAGGGAAGCGGCATTCCGCGTACGCTGCTGGGCAATGAGGCGCCGAAGGAAGCTTCCCCTGCGGATCGCGGCAAGGTCGACAGTGCACGCACCAATCTGACCAAACAGATCGATGAAGCGGGACTGCCTCCAGGCGTTGCTGAAGCGCTCAGGTTGATGATGCCTCGCGAGATCGCCTCCGAGACGAAACCTCAAGAATTGGCAAAACAGGCGAAAGATCTCGCTCTTATTCATGACATTTTGAATGTTCCGGCAGAGATTAGAGCGCATGTGTTGGATGGCGCCATTCTCGCAGGCAAGTCGCCGGTGGAGCTTGCTCGGGCGCTCGACACGGCAAGGACCTGTGCCGAGCTGGTCAAGTCCGGCGTATCGCTCGACCGCATTAAAGCATTGCCTCTGGAGCTTCTCGATCAGCTTGCTCCGCAATTGGAAAGCGTACCGGCAAGAATCAGAGAAGCATTCCTCGATCCAGTAATTCAAAGAGGCTACAACAAGGGCGATTTCGAAAGTGCCCTTGGCAGAGCACAGGAGCTGGCGCGCCTGACTCCGGCAGGACAGCTTGAGTATCTGTCTGCCCGGGTAGCCACTACCGGCGGTGCTGAGCAAGTGCGCAATCAGGAGCTGTTATTGAAAACAGCTCGCGATGTCATCAACTCGAAGACTTACGAGACCGCAAAGGGTACTCAGCCGGGCGAGCGCAACGGCGACGAAGCTAAGCTCATCAAGGCGGTTGAGCAGGTGCGTGAGGCTCTCGGCATAAGCAAGGATAAATGGGACAACGTAGTAGAGCCGGCGTTGAAACGCGCAAACAAACCATCCGACATCACCAAGATTGTCGAAGAGAATGTGACCAAGCTGCGAGACGTATACGAGCCGCCCAAGCCGGCCGACATGAATGCGCTCGAACCTTTTGGAGTGAAGTCTCGAGAGTTCCTCGAGGTCCTCAATGAAGGTAAGCCGGTTCGCGATGCCGCCGAGAAGGCAGACGCTGCCTCCAGAGAGCTCGCCAGCCGTGAGAAGGAGCTCAATAAGGCTCTGGAACCGGAAATTCAACGCCTGCGCCGTGAACATGAGGCGAGATTAGATCCTCGCAGCGATGCGGAGTATCGAGAGATGGCGCTTGCTAAGCTGGCCACCGGCAACGGTGAGGCCGGGCTTCGAACGCCATATGAAAGATTTACTCAAGCCAAAACGCTGGCCGACCAGGCCAATGCTCAGTTGCGTGAGGCTCAGGAACGGCTTGTCGGACGTCTCAACACCGCTTTGAGCAACTTGAACAAATCGTCTACGAACAAACAGTCCGAACTCAGCGTCAAGCTGGATACCCATCCGAATGCGGTTGCCGGATACGATTCGGCAACGCGAACGATAACCGTTACTCCCGAAGTGTTGAGAGGCTCTCCAGAGCAGATCGGAACTTTCCTTGCACGCGAAGTCGGCAGAGCCAGGCTGGATTATGAGCTTGCCACCGCCCTTGGTTACTCAC
Source organism: uncultured Candidatus Obscuribacterales bacterium (assembly GCA_964541355.1). GTDB lineage: Bacteria > Cyanobacteriota > Vampirovibrionia > Obscuribacterales > Obscuribacteraceae > JADYXR01. Next base: position 2,772 of record CAZISK010000297.1, on the reverse strand, counting down.
ATAATCCTTCTAATCGACCCAACCCAAACGACATCCAGAACCTGCAAGCCGAATTCAAGACTCGCACTGGACGTGACCTTGATGCGATGACGGCTCGAGAGGCGCTTAAAACTGGTGGTCGTGTTACAAAGCCGACCGACAACGCACAGCGTATCGCCGAGCTTGAAGCGGCCGTAAAATCGACAAAAGTTTCCGAATATACTGCTGCCGAACAGACCGGCAACAAGGTTCGTTCCGCAGCCGAGCAGGTTCGCAATGGCAAGTCGAACGAGGTCATTGACCGAGTAATTGCAGATGCAGCCTATGCCCAGGAAGTCTTTGGCCATCCGCTTCCTCCTGGCGTGCGCGGCATCGTTGAACAAGCACGGCGTGGTGAGAATGTAGACCCCGTTACCGTGAAAAAGGCTTTGACGGAAGCGCTCGACTCAAGGCAAGTCGAAATGAATACAAAAATGAAAACGGCGTTTGAAGGCATGACGCCTCGCGAAGTGGCGGTGATCGGTAAAGGTCAGGCCGGCGGCAATGCCGTAAGCGCTGATGTGGCAGCGCGTCCGGTACTTGTTGCCAGACTTGCCAAAGAGTTCTCCGGTGCTGAGCCATGGAAAGCTCAAGCTCGTGAAATGCTTGAGAGCACGAAATCTATGGAACGCAACGAGGCCGATGTGGTGCTCGAGCTTCTCAGACTTAGGGCTCTGAAGGAGTCCAACAATACCCAGTATGAGACTGAGAAGGGCAAGCTGGGTAAGGACATGAAGATTCTTCTCGAAGGATTCGAAGTAGCAATCAACGGTGGACCCAATGTAGCGAAACCCTCTGAGGTAGCAGCTCCTGGTAAGACTATCGAGAATCTGCAGAAGCTGGCTGAACTCAATAAAATACTTTCCGAGATAGCTGGGCACAAAGCATCTGACAAGAAAACGCTGCAAACAGAGCTTATTCATAAATGCATGAGGGAGTTGATTGGCATCGACCCCGCTATCGTCCGAAACAATCCTGACGTACTGCAGAAAGCTCTAACTACCCGCGATGACATTAGTGCAAGCCTGGAAGGAAGAGGCAAAGCTTTTGAGGGCATGTCGAGAGAGCGACTGCTGAAGATGAGAGAAGTCCTTGATGAGACGCTACGGGAGCAAATTGGAAGTCGAGAACCGAAATCCTATTTCAAGCGAATCGATGAATCAGTTGCTGCCGTCAAGGGTGTAAGTGAACTGATTAAAGCCGGCAAGACGGATAGAGCCGAAGTTCTTGCAGATCTGATCGGCTGTTCAAAGGACTTTCCCAATCCGGCCTTTCCATTCAAAGCTCTCTCAGAGGCTGCACTAAACGACAAAGCACCACTGGATGTGTTGAAGGGCATCTTGCAGAAGTTTCAAGACGTCAACAATCTATTTCCTAATGGTGTCAATGCCCAAGGGGAGGCGAACACGCAGCTGGGCATTATGCTAGCGATGGCTCGTGGTGTGCCCGGCTACGAAGGTTGGGTCTATGTGCCGACAGGCAAGCAATCCCTGTCTGACCACCTCAACCTTGATGGAGTGTTCATCAATACGGCTACAGGTGAAGCGCGACCGCTGGATTTCTTTGCCAAGGGATCGACCACGAAAGTAAGGCAGAGTAAGGACTTTTGGGCCAAAGAGAGCAACGGCGACATCAACGGTGCTACCGTTCTTAACAATGAACCCGCACTCAACAAAGCGCAAGCGTACATCAAAGACTTCATGACCACCATTGAGGCTAATGCCGCAGCTACCGGCGCGAAGCGCAATCCGGGCGACACATGGACGGGGACAGACCATTCCAGCAAGACGCCGGTCGCTCGGCAGAACGACAATGCCTTTGCCATGTCTGGCTCCACTGGACTTTCTCGAGAGTTCATGCAAGAGGTGGGATTGCCGACGTTCAAGGGCTCCGGAAGGGAGGGAGTTGAGGTCAGTCCCAAAGATGTCGCGGAGCAGACCAGGTCTCTGGAGAAATACTACGATAAGGTCTGTGCGTACATGCAAAAGGTTTACACGCGCGATGGCACTATACCTGCGCACGTTGAACAACTTGCGGAGTCGATTCAGAATCGTCTTGCCATGGCTCGAGCTTCGGAGATCAGCGTCAATGAGTACACTCAGCGCTTGACCGGAGGAGTTCCGTCGACCGCTCCGAAATGGACAGTCGATCCAAACACTGGTGCTGCAGAGGTGAAGTTCAACGCCGACCTCAGTACGTCGTCGACGATCAAAGACTTCCAGGGAAATGTTCTTGCTAAAGGAAATGGTTACATACCAGGCATGCGGGTTGAGCCGGACGGTACAGTCATGGGTGTCGGCAACGGTGCCAAGAGCCGTGCGTATGCGATCGGCAGCCTGAGTGAGCTCTATCAAGTGAGTATCGCCAAACAAACTGTCGCTTGCGCTAACAATCCGTCGCGCGACAATGTTCAAGCGCTTCAACGCATGCAATCCGAACTTGCATTCATAGAACGAGAGCTGTCTGCCGGTCGTAAGCTCGACTTCAATAAGCCACCATTGGCTGACGTTCTGTCACGCCTTGGTGGGAAGTAAACCATCGTAAAACGGCTTGTATAAGGGTTCTTGCGTAAGTGCAGCATTGTTAGTTGGTACGCAGAGGTGTCTGGCTGCACGTGCTGTTCTGGTCCTCGATTGAGGACACTTTACTAGGGTGGTACGTATGATAATGAATAGTAAGATTGAGCGAAACAAAAAACCGGCGAGACTGTCCTATCCGTCGTTGAAATTCATAGATAACCGCCCTGGGCAAAGA
>CAZISK010000296.1:6280-8648 GCA_964541355.1 uncultured Candidatus Obscuribacterales bacterium | reverse complement strand
CGAAGTGGAAGCTTTTCACAAAGGTTTAGCTGCGGCATGCCTCAACCGTAAATGGGGATTCATCAACAAGAAAGGCAAATGGCAAATCCAACCCAAGTATGACGTCGCCTGGGAAGGATTCGAAACTGGTGTTGCAGTTGTCGGCAAAGACATGTGCCCAATCCCTAACACGCATGTTGAAGTCCAGCGCGTGGGCGGCGGCTTCCTGGTTGCCCGAAGAGCCGGAGTAGATTCCGACTTCGACGAATCGACCACACCGCTCGAGATGGGATACTTTGCTTATCCCGACTATAGATTTTCAATCATCGGTCGCGATGACAAGCCGCTTGTAGATAAGCAGTTAGATCATATCGGTCCTCTGTCCGATGGCGCACGTACTGCGCGGTTAGACGGGAAGTTCGGCTTCATCGACAATCAGGGAAATACGGTTTTGAAACCGCAATACAAAGCTGCCGATTCCTTTTCTGAAGGTCTAGCGCTAGTTAGAGAAGGCACCACCAAACCCAGACTGGCGGAGCGCAACGAAACTCTAATGCGGCATCCGGTTCCGGCATTGGTCAGCGATCCAGATCTGATTCGCAAAGACATCGAAGTGTGCTCCGAGGTCATCAAGCTTGATCCCACTAATGCTCAGGCGTTTCGAGATCGGGGTTTTCTCCTTTGCAATTTGGCTCGCTTTCAGGATTCCTTGTCTGATTTCGATCAAGTGATAAAACTCTGCTCGAGCTCCTCCGAAGGATACTACTGGAGAGGCATGGCGAATATGCAGCTTGGCCGAAATGCAGAGGCGGCAATTGATTTCACGAATGCAATTGAGATGGAGCCGTCCAAACCTCAAAATCTATTCGGTCGCGCACTTGCACTCAAGCACCTCAAGCGCGGCGAGCTTGCCATTAACGACATAAATCGTGCAATCGCTCTGTACGACCATCCCTACTACAAGCGAATAAGAGGAGAGATTCTCGAAGATCTGGGGCAACACATCGAGGCTCTATCCGATTTGCAAGCGGGCAGGCGAGCGCCCGTGCTGGAGCCCTGGCCGGTCGGTCCTAAAACTCAAGACGAGCTAACCGCAAAAGCAAACGCGCTCTCGGCAGAACTCAGAGCAGCAAAGATGAAACTCTCCGAACATGGACGAATTGCACTTTTAGCGGCTGAACTCGCTGACACAACCGACGAGCTGCGCTCGCTCAAATCCCGTGAGGATAAAGTTCTCGAGATAGAGACTATAAGTCTTAATTCAGTTGCATTGCGGAGAAAAGCTCTAAGCGAGGCCGAGGAGGGCACCGCTGATGGTGCCATTCCAGTGTTGTACAAGAACGACCTGGCAAATTCCCTCGCCAACCTGGCAGGTTGGTATGTGAAAGCCGGTCAGTATGACAAAGCTGCGCCGCTCTACGAAGAGGCACTGAAACTGGCAAGGGACATCGAATCGCCGATCAAAGAAGCTGACTACCTGATCGACTTCGGAAAGATGTACAGTGCCCAAAAACAGTATGAAAAAGCGCAAGATGTGTTGCAAAAAGCGATGGACTTGCTTGATAGTCCTAACGACGCCGCGACAAAGCTGCTGCGCGGACAGGCACTCAACAACTACGCCATTGTACTTCAGCACTTGCAGCGCCCGAGCGATGCCCAGGACAATATGAAAGAGGCTAGCGCCATCCTCGATTTCGGTAATGACCTTGCTTATCTTCCGAGCCCACCGCCGCTTCCACACAACGCTTCTGCCGAAGAGTCTTACGAACTGGCTCTGCAATGCAAGAGCCTCGGTCTAATCGAGACCAGTCGCAACTACATGAAGAAGTCGATGGAGCGCGCTTCTGGAAAAGAGAAAGACAAGGCTGAGCGATTTTTGACGACGTACATGCCAAAGCGCCCCGTCGATCTGAAGCTCACCAAAGCGTTTCAGAAAGGCCGCTCCGCGGAACTCTCCGGCAATTTTCCAGCAGCGGAAAGATGCTACAACGAGTGCATCGAAATCGCACCGGACTTCGAATGGCCGTACGAAGCACTTGCCCGACTTAATCGCCTGCAAGGAGATCTTGATAGCGCTGAGCGCATGATCCGAAAGGCTCTAAGCATCAATTCCAGCTACGTCGACGGTTGGCTTGAGCTAGCCCGAATCGAGAAAGAACAGGGCGCGAAGGACAAAGCCCGCGAAGCTGTCGAGAAAGCCCTCAGTCTCGACCCGGACAGTCAACTGGCACAGTTAGAGCAAAGGCAGCTGTCCACCAACTAGGCTTCGAGTAATTCCCAGGTGGAGCGCTGTCCACCAACTAGGCTTCGAGTAATTCCCAGGTGGAGCGCCGACCACCAACTAGGCTTCGAGTAATTCCCAGGTGGAGCGCCGACCACCAACTAGGCT
>CAZISK010000296.1:5808-6180 GCA_964541355.1 uncultured Candidatus Obscuribacterales bacterium | reverse complement strand
TCGAGTAATTCCCAGGTGGAGCGCCGACCACCAACTAATCCCACAACCTAAGCCATCAAAACACAGTATCCGGGCGATCTAAGCCGCTGGTTTGAAGAAGAACGACCGCCTGTCAAGACGTTGACAACACCCCATAAGAAATAATGATTATTCAGCCTTGATCTTTGCCCCTTTTGAAAAGCAGCTCTTATCCTTGACATCAAATATAAGGACTACTTTTTTTTTGACACCATTTTCAGGCGTTTTTGAAAAATAGTCCTTATGGTCTTGAGCGCAAAATGCACTTGACTAGCCGATGTTGATCGATTGCTGCGTTGTAGTCCTTATGGTCTTGAGCGCAAAATGCACTTGACTAGCCGATGTTGATCGATT
>CAZISK010000296.1:5527-5708 GCA_964541355.1 uncultured Candidatus Obscuribacterales bacterium | reverse complement strand
GCTGCGTTGTAGTCCTTATGGTCTTGAGCGCAAAATGCACTTGACTAGTCGATGTTGAGAGATTGCTGCGTTGTAGTCCTTATGGTCTCGAGCGCAAAACGCACTTGACTAGCCGATGTTGTGATCGATTGCTGCGTTGTAGTCCTTATGGTCTCGAGCGCAAAACGCACTTGACTAGCCG
>CAZISK010000296.1:0-5427 GCA_964541355.1 uncultured Candidatus Obscuribacterales bacterium | reverse complement strand
GATTGCTGCGTTGTAGTCCTTATGGTCTCGAGCGCAAAACGCACTTGACTAGCCGATGTTGTGATCGATTGCTGCGTTGTAGTCCTTATGGTCTCGAGCGCAAAACGCACTTGACTAGTCGATGTTGAGAGATTGCTGCGTTGTAGTCCTTATGGTCTCAAGCGCAAAATGCACTTGACTAGCCGATGTTGAGAGATTGCTGCGTTGTAGTCCTTATAGTCTCGAGCACAAAACGCACTTGACTAGCCGATGTTGATCGATTGCTGCGTGCGAGGAGCTGAAACATAACTGCCTGGAAGGGCTGATTCAAGTGAGTTATCGCAACACAAAATAGAGAACAGCCGGACGGGTGTGAGGCGTCCGGCTGACATTTTGCAATACACCTGGTTAGTGCGTGATTGCCACTCTATATCTCAGGGAATCTTCGTTATGCGCACAAGCACAAAGTCTTTCTAAACCGCACATGCATACCTTGTCCAGACCGGCTCGTTTGCAGTCTGCCATGTAGCCCTTCAGGTAAACACTGCTGCTGTGATCAACAATTTTGACCGAAGGATCGAAGCACAGCTTCACTGTTTTTCTTTCCTGTAGGAGTTGATCCAGGGTGTTGCGAACCGGAAGGTTGTTGAAGCAGGTAACCGGTCCACCAAAGTGCACTTCAGTAATGCCATCCTCGTCCTCCTTCACCTGGGCAATAGGATTGCGGAAGATGCTGGTGAAGCTATGGATCACGTGCTTGTCGAAGGAAGCATAGCGACGCTTTGCTTCCGAGCAACGCAATGAGTAATACATGAGAATAAGGATCTTCGCGGCAATACCACTGATGATACCGACCAGCAGATCCGAGCAAACGGTCACAAGCACAACGGTGGCGAAAACGGTTAATTGATCCCAACCTAACTCAATAACCTTCATCCATTTCTCGGGACCGGCTAGTTTGTAGCCGATATGAACGAGGACTGCAGACAGGGCGGCAACAGGAATCAGCGACATCAGGTTGGTGAAGCAAAGAATAAAGATGATGAGGAACATCGCATTATAGAAATTGACCCAAGCAGTCCTGCCACCAGCCACGATATTGGTCGTGCTCTTGATTGCTCCGGGAATGATGGTCAGACCGCCGATAAGGGACGAGAAGATATTGGACACGCCCATGGCGAACAGAGTTCTGTGAGGGTTCGATTTACGATGGAATGGATCGATCTGGTCGATTGCGTGAATGGTGGCTAGAGACTCGGTACCGTCCACAAAGGTAAGGGCGAATACGCAGAGGATGATGGTCGGGATCAGAGTTGGGGAGCTGAACAATCCAGCAAAGTCGGGGAAAACGATGCCATGTTCGAGCGGATTGCAAGGCAGCGATACGAGGAATTTCGAATCGAGATGAAAGAGCTGACCCAGACCTAAACCGACCAGCACAACAGCAAGGTGTGGCGGAATATAGCGAAATAACTTGATCTTTGCCTTGGGGAGAAAAAAGAGCAAGCTAAGACAGACTATCGACGTGAACAAGACAGCCAGATTCATATGCATGATATGCGAAGGAGTCTCTGCGATGTATCCAAAGAACTCATGCGCTTCATACTTGTGACCGATGAAGTTGGGGATTTGTTTGACAATAATCATCAAACCAATGGCTGCAAGCATTCCGTGAATGCAACTGCGTGGAATCAAATAGCTGAATTTCGCGGCATTGAATTTCGCCAGTAAAATTTGTACCAGTCCAGCGAACATAATGACGCCGAGAACAAGGTGATAACCGGCCTTCATGTCGCCGTGTCCAAGCACGGCCATACTGGAGTAGAGGACAGGAGCTAGACCAGCAGCGGGTCCTGAGATGGTGACATAGGCACCACCGAGGAAGGGAAAGATTAGCCCGGCAATAATTTCAGAAGTCAATCCGCAGATTGGTGGCGCCCCTGATGCTAGAGCGATACCGAGAGAAAGCGGCACGGATACCAGTGCGACTATCAAACCGGCGAGCATATCATGTCGCCAGTGCTTGAGACCGGCGAGCCCATTCTGTGGCTTCTCTACGGAGGCGTTAAGGTCACGCTTTTCGCTCTCGGTACTCTTCGTGACATTAGCCGCCGAAGCGCCATGATCATGACTCCCAGTCTTGGTTACCGTATTCATAGATGATTTCCCTATTTCCACGCGCCTGAAATTCTGCGGTTAAACACACATACTCGGACAGCTCATTAGCAATGAACCGCCTACCCTCTATTTCTCTTCGATTTCTATAAAACTACTGCGATAAACACACTCTGAGCAGTATACGGATGTAGTTGCAGCCATTAAATCGCTGGTCCCCACAAACCAAGATAACAGGGTAGTGTTATCGTCATGTGATCGCAAGTGGGAGTAATACCACCACCCCCAGTCGCAACTGCAACAGAGCCCGCAATGCCCGCCCTGGCGGCACTGATCACACCTTCATCACAAACAATTACCCGCCACTTTTGTAAAGATCCCGCATAATTAGCGCCATTTCGCACACTTTTGATCATCTCACGATCACATTTAAAACAGGCACACCTTGCTCGCTATAAGCGCTTTGACAATTAGCAAACTCAAATCCTATGGACGTGTAACAGTATTTGTTGATTACAACTGAGATATCCAAAGTACAAAAAGATATATCTCTCACAATCCAAAAATGCTGGTTTATGCTGTGATCGACCCCACTCAAAACTGGCTGGTCTCACTTTAGTCAACGTTCAGCACCATCACATTTTATAGATGATGGTTTGAGCCAGATTCCTATGCATGACGGCGACGTTACCTGTTGAGCATTTGCCAGTTTCTGTGCAACTTCGACTGATGCAACCACAAATTGTCAGCGGTCACGAGTCTCGGATGTGCAACCAGCAGACCACAAGTTGATGACGTTCTATACACCTGCCAATTATTTGATCTCTGGAATCGTTTAGATTGCAACTTCGACTGATGCCGATCACAAATTGTCGGCGGTCACGCGTCTCGGATATGCAATGCGCAGACCACAAGTTGATGACGTTCTATACAACTTGCAGACTGCTGTGCTACTCTTGCCAAGTATTTGATCTCTGGAATCGTGTAGATTGCGCCGGTTGTTCAGGTCCAGTTTTAACCGTGATGATGCGACTTACAATCTATCGATTCTTTGTCTGTCCGGATTGGTTGCTGCAACTGTGTTGTGGGACAGCGGAGTTAGACAATGGGGAGCCTGGTACTCCAACAATTATCAATTGCAAGATCAGACGAAGGCACTGGTTAGAGGTAGCCTTTCGATAGCCTCAGACCCGGGTGCGATTGGTTGGGACTATGTTTGGGGGGATGGCGTTCAACAGCCGTGGGGACTTGGCGTTCCTTTGTGGCAAGCAATCTTCGAGTTGGGTTATCGAGTAATCGGCTGGTCGTACTTCCCCGATCGTCTTGCACTGGGAGCGGCTGCTTTGGCGGCTTCCATAGTGGTTATGCGAACTTTCATATCACGACCCTTTTTCAAAGCACCACTAAAGGAGCTGCACACGGCCCCGGAATCTCTTGCGCCCATTTTCTTGCTACTCTTGTTCCCACCGTTCTTGACGATGTGTTGTACTCGAATGGCGGTGTACGAAGAAGTTGTAGTCTACAGTTATCTGTTCGCCGTCGTTCTCATGGCTGGTACCATCGCGTTTTACAGAAAGGCAAGTTTCTCGAGCTATCTATTGCTGAGCATCCTGGCGGGACTGTCCGTTTTTGTCCGCCCGACCATCCTTACCTATGGCTTAGTCTCACAGGTTGTCAATTCAATCCAGACTCGGCGCCTTGGTTGGTCCATACAAAAATCTCTGGCCGGAATAGCATGCTTCGTCCTGATCACTGCATCACTGTTTCTGACAAATTATTGGCGGTTCGGATCTCCGCTGGAATTCGGACACAAATTGACCTTAAACACCGAGACGCGAATTTGCTATTCCTCCCGATTTTACGATCCTTATTCAGACGAGCCTCTCGATTCAGCTGCTCAGGAACTGTTCTCGTTACTGTTTCTTATCAACAAACTGAACGGCGATGATTGGTATGCCAACAACATACTACCGGGTCAATCAGAAACGGTCCGCTGGAGAGAATTTTACTTCAAGACATTCGATCTCAGCTATTTCATCTTCGTAGTCGCTTCTTGGGTCTCTTTAAGCTGGCATTGGTATGCCGACTGGCGATCACCGTCTCGCGATAAGAGCTGGTCAGAATCCCGAATATTGCTAGTTTGGTCTCTTTTTAGCGTGGGAGCGCTCGCGATCTTCTATCTCCGGTTTCCCTTTGTAGCTTCACGATATATGATCGACTTTGCACCCGCTTTTGCAGCTGCCATGCTCGGCGGAATATTTATGTTGGGTGGAAGGATATCCTCAGCTCGAAAACGGTTATGGCTAACGGGATTTTTGTATCTGGCGCTCGTCTTCTGGTGGGGTCTGGAATTGAAAACAGCAAGAATTATTACCTCAAGGAACTTTCCACCTGTCCAGCTCTTCTCTCTGCCGATATCGCACACGTGGCAACCAGCCCGCAAGCTGCCCAGCTCCTACAAGCTGGGCGACGACCTCAAAGTATTTGGAATTCTATTCAACGGAACTGGATGGAATATGAAGACCGGAGAGGCTTACGCTACATGTTCATTTTTCGTCAGCGATCCAACTCGACTGGAGCTGCAACTCGTTCCTCTCGATGGAGCAAATGTAGGAGGCGACGATTACAAAAAAGTCGAAGCTAAGATTGGGCTGGAAAAACTCGAGCTTGAAGCCATTCAGGATGAGGGAGAGGTCCATCGTATCTTGTTTAGACGTCCAAAACAGAGTCGATATCAGTCCGGCGTCCAGGTGCTGTTTCTTCGACTACCCTTCGGGTCAAAGTGTGATTGGAAGGTTTCTAAGTTTCGCTTGCTGTCCGTCGCCTGGCGATAGCCTGCTTAGCAATGCGATCAAAAGCGGGGCCGCAGGAATGCGATACTGGTCGAGCGCCACCACAAGCGGTACCAACTCCGCGGAACCCAATTCACGAACTTCTCGAACAAAGTATTTATTGAATCGCTATCAGCCCCGATCGACAAACAATCTCCTGTGACGGGAAAGACTTGCGCTGATTTGACAACCAGCTTCTCCGCAATCTCTAAGGCACCCAGCACAGCTCTTGAAAAGGAGGGGTAGTCAACAGCATCCACCATAAATCCCGTTAATCAACTCCTAAAATATGGTATGAAAGCGCCCGGATTAACGAAACCGTCAAAGCAGGGTGCTAAACTCTGGGCATTTCCGGCGGCGTGCAGGCTTTCGATGATCACGTTCGATTCAGACTCTCCAATCTCTTGTGTGGCCGTCACCGGATCGAAACGGCGACGCATAGCGTCGCCCCTACGGTTTACAAATGTACGATCCCGCCACAATCGCGGTCGATTCTGACTTT
>CAZISK010000295.1:0-8673 GCA_964541355.1 uncultured Candidatus Obscuribacterales bacterium | reverse complement strand
ACTCAATACCGAGCAGGACTTAACTTGTTGCCGAAGGACAACGCGCTCGAGGAGGCGGTCGAGGCTATGGAAGCTCGTCTGGCTAGCGGCGATTCTCGGCAGATGGCGCAGAGGCGACCAGATAGTTTCAACTATCCAGCTCGGATGTTCAGCGCTCAGAGCGATGATCCGCCGGTTCTAGGAGTGCGTCAGCTTGATACTCCTGTGCTCGAACAGTCGAATGACGGTCCGCCGCTACTTCCGGTCGATTCCAACCGTCCGTTCCAGTTGCACTCCAGTCAGAACGCGGCCATGGGTAATACCGGATATGGTGCCCTTAACAGTAATGTGGCGACCGGCAGTTTCCGACCACCGGTTGTCGGTGTTCAACAGCCAGCCTTTCGCAGGCGAGGTGGTGCGGCATTCAGTACGATACTTAATGTTGGACTCAGCACCGCACTCAGAGGGTCGGGTTTGCACTGCCCTGCCTGTAGGTTCCTGCGTTTCTAGGAGAGAAAGTTGCTCAGGCTTGCCCTTTTCTTGGTAATCCAGACTGTTGTTTTCTCTCACAGTGCAGTCTTCGCCGCGGACAATAGCTCGTTTAGAATCAATAGACCGGACTCCAGTGGCTCTATCACAGCGAGTTCCGAAAGATCCATCGCCGCCAATGTTCGCAGCGAAACCAAAGCTTGCTGTTCAAAGGCAACGGCCGGACAAGGCCATGCCGAACAGTGCTGTTCGACCGGCAAATATTCATGCAATTATTTTCGCGTTGACGCGACCAAACCGCTGAAGAGATTTGAGAAGTGGTTGCAGTTGAGCCTGCATCCTCCCTTATGTCACACGGTCCTCTGTCAGCGCCAATGCGCTTACAGCTCATACGAACCATGCAATGCTTTAGGACAGGAGCGACATCTTCTCGATAGCGTCTACAAGAGTTCACAGGGGTGTGATGGCGATTCTTGTTGTGGAACAGCCTCTTCGCAATAATAGCCTGTGATCTAATCTGGCTCAGTATGGTTTATCAAATTATGCCACTGCTCGGAGTGCGGGAGGATTTTTTTAGGAAGTTAAATGGACACTGAGTTCGCTCTACCCGTCATATCTACGACGACATTTTTTTCAGAAATCCGGTGTTCGGCCATTTTCACAAGTTCTGTGGCGGATATGTCCAGAGCCACTGCCAGTCGAAACATATTTTTCACAGATAGGTTTCGCGCACCACGCTCGAGATCTCCGATGTACGAGCGGTGCAAGCCGCTGCGTCTGGAGAGCTCACTCTGAGAGAGGTTTCGTTTTTTTCTACAGTCTCTTATCACCTCGCACAGAGATAGCACGAGGTTTTCGTATTCATCTGAATTGTTCACTTGAGCACCTTTAATACAACCCCACTTCAATATAACCATCATCATCGCAACATTCTAACCCCCGCGCGAGGTAGTATTTAAGAGTCATGCATCCCTCTTTAGGGTTACTTTTTTCACTCTTTCTAGGTATTTATTTCTTGTCGATCATCCGCCAACCTTTCACCAAGCGAGTTGGCGCCGTTTCAGCCGATGATGATTTGTACAAGGGGGAAAACTTGCCAATTTCTTTTAGGAACATGAAACCGCCTCTAGCGTCTAGCATATTGTTGGGGTCGCCAAGCGAATTTCGCTAGAAGATGCGTCAAAATTCTAAGGCGGCAAGCGCGCTGACTACTGAGGTTGGATCTGGCTTCTGGTGAGCAGTCTCGAATTGTGCTGGAGGAAACTATGCAATACGTCTACAAAGATAACGAGAGAACCGGTAGCCTGGCTGCTTTTATAGTCGTCGCGATGTTGTTGATGTCGCTTGGCTTTGGCATGCTCTGCCTCATGAACAATGGGGAGCATCAGGGCAAGAGTCCCACGCCAATTGCTAAAACACTACCGCTCAACAGTTGATATCTTAGTTGCCTGAATCGACCTGGTTGCGTTTCTGACCTTCAATCTCGGTCCATGTTCCAAACCAGCGCGTAATCCTGCCATAGTTATCGCGCATCGCCACCGCTCGTGCCAGATGCCAGAGATATCCCTGAGAAGAGATATTGTTGACCCCGACCGCCCGTTTCAATCGGAACTCGAACTCAAAGGTATCCCCTGATTTCAAGGCCTTCTGCCATTCGTCCAGATACTTCTCACAATCTTGAGAGTGAATGAGCAAAGTCCAACCGGCGGACTTGCTCTGCTCTTGCGTCAATCCACTATATTCAAACCAGCGGTGATTCCAAAATGATATCGAGCCGTCCGGCTCGGCGGCAAAAACAATATGGGGAATCGCATCAGCCAGGGTGCGAAGCTGGGACTCGCTGGCCGCGAGCTGCTCTTGAGCTTTCTTTTGCTCATGAATGTTCGTCGTTGTCCCAAACCACTTTGTTGAATTGCTGTCTGGATCGTGAAACGGGATACTATGCATCAAATGCCAGTAGTATTCTCCTTTCAGGTTCTTACATCTGAGCTCCATCGAAAAGCTTTGCGTCTCGAGTGCTGCCTCATTTCCGCGGTCCAGCGCCTCTTTCAAATCATCTGGATGTAAAACATTGACCCAGGCCCAGCCGTCGTCCAGATTGGCGCCCAGACCGGTGAACTCGTAGAAGCGGTTGTTGGCATAGACGGTTCGTCCTTCGCTGTCAGAGATCCAGACCATGTGCGGCATAGCTTCGGTCAGCATGAGAACCTGACGCTGCAACGCCAGATCGAGCGATATATGAGTGTTGGGCAGTAGCTTACTGGCGCAGTTCGGAGCTTTGAACTGTTGGTGCTCTTTACGCAATTTATTGAGCTCTGATTCCAGCGAGTGTATTCGATTGAGGATTTCGAGCGCTTCAGGTGCTGCTGGATCGGGTGGTGTTGTTGTTGGTTTTGGTTGTTGATTTGGTTGACTTTTGGATGCCATTTTTTCTACTTATTTGAGACGGAGCTGATTGTCAAGAATATCACAGCCTGACAACCCGCCGAACGCATGTAGCAAATATGTAGCAACTTTTATTGGAGGCGAAGTCAGGTGAGATGGCAAACACTGTGACAGGCTCAGGGTTTTTCCTGTTTAGCCGAGTGATAACCCCTTGTAAGCTATCGTCATGAGAACTCCCAGTCAGCGCTCCGTCTAGCCAGCGGGGCGCTTGCTGCATCTCGAGCGCTGGTTGTGCCGTCAATGTTGGCAGAGGAGCATGGTTTCGATGATTCAGAACATTAACCGATATCGGTTTGTGTTCCGAAATTGGAGTGAAGGTGGCTGCGTTATTCGGCAGTGTTTTGCCGCAAGACCCACTTAACCAAACTGTGACGTAGCCCCTCCCTTTTTTGACGTTTTCTTTACGCCTAACGGTACTAGATTGAAAGAGTAATGACCCGGAGGCAAAGAGACATGGAAATGCTCATTTATCTAAAAAGTCTGGGGAGATACCTAAGCGAGTCTCCCGAACATATTCGTGAAGAGCTTGCTAATGAGCTACGCGAAAGACTGCACAGAAAGGAAAGAGGTTGCTGGACTACTCAGTTTACGAATGTATCGGCAGATACAGAAGATGGTGCAAGTCGACTGGCAAGATTGATAGTGCGTGACCCTGATGCTCCTGCCTCCGTTCTGGCACGTCTGGCTATATCAATGGATAAGGAGGTCTTGGAAAGGATTGCTGAACATCCTAGAGTGAGTTCACATACCCTGACTGCGCTTGCCGACAGCGAACACATCGAAGTTAGACAGGCGGTGGCTGAGAACGCAAATACGCCATACACCATCCTGGTTGCTATGTGTCAGGATGAAAACGTTGACGTCCGATACAGAATCGCCGAAAACCCGAATGTATCCATTAAGATTCTCCGGCGTCTGGAAGATGATGAAAACCCGTACGTAGCGATACGGGCAAGAACGACGATTGAAAAAGTCCGTACCGAATATGCGTCCAAAGCCGCCTGAGGTGGCGACGAAGGACTGCTCACGTGGCGTGGCGCTGGCACTTCAGGAGGTGATGAATATTCGAATGATATAGTTGGTCGTGTTGATTTGAATTGACTGGGTTGGTTTTTTCTCCAGATAAAAAGGTCCTCCCGTGGAAAGGATCGAAAAACCGAAAAACGCGATATCCAGTACTGCTGGAACTGTGAAAATTGTAAGCGGCAAGGGCTCTCAATTTCGTCGACAGCTTCTCGGGGTACTGGGTGTCGTTTTTCTTACCACCTGTTCAGCGCTCTTGCTCGAACGCGCAGACAAAGCGTTGTCCTTGCCCGTGCACTCTGCAATTTTCGTGATGCCGTATCTGCTTGGCGTGGTGCTGGCCGCGTTGAAATTTGATCGCTGGGCCTCTATGGCTACTGCGACACTAACTGTGATATCACTTGTGGTAATTTTCATACATCCATTGTTCGAGAAGACTCCCAAAGATTTCGATTATCTCTTGATCCTGGCTGTCTTCTTGATTATCTCGGCTGTGATCAACGAATTATCTTTCACCACGCGCAAGCAATCAGCATTGATTGCGGAGACGGAAGCGCGTATGGAGACGGAACGTCTCAAGAACACGTTGTTGCGATCCGTCTCTCACGATCTGCGCAGTCCACTTGCTACTATCATGGGCGCGGCGAGCAGTCTATCCGATGACGCGTCAGGACTCAGTGAGGATAAGCTCAGAGAGCTGGCGACGTCAATCTGCCGGGAGAGCGAAAGGCTCGATCGTCAGGTTGGCAATCTTCTTGAAATGACAAGTCTGGAATCGCCCACTCTGGTGTTGCGTCAAGACTGGTACTCGGCAGAAGATCTGATTGGCGATGCGTTAACTGCTCTTGAGCGTCGCCTGGACGGCAAGGAGATCGAAATTGAAATTGACAAGGATGTGCCGTCACTGTTCGTTGACGGATTGCTCATCGAGAAAGTTTTCATCAACCTGATCGAGAACTGCCTGAAGTATGCTCCGGATCAGTTGTATCGCATCTCGGCCAGCTTGCATGATGGATTTGCGGAAATCGAAGTCTTCAATACTGGAGTACCGATCGCAGTCGGTGAGGAGAAAAGAATCTTTGAAAAATTCTATCGAGGTGCCCATGCAGAAGCGGATGGCGCCGGTCTTGGCCTGGCAATCTGCCAGTCTATAGTGCAGTTGCATGGTGGCACAATCGGCGCGCGGGAGGAGTTAAAAAATGGGGTTGCGATTAAATTTCGATTGCCTGTTCGAGATGACGAGCCGCATCTCCTGTTGGATGGGTAATATGCGGAGGCGAGATGTCTAACGGTCCTACCATTCTTGTAGTTGAAGATGAGCCGGAGATTAGGCGATTCCTGCGAATCTCCCTGGTTAATCACGGCTACAACTTGTTGGAGACGCCGAAGGGCGAGGAAGGGCTCAGCCTTCTGGCAGAGAAAAAGCCGGAGCTCGTCATTCTTGATCTCGGTCTGCCGGATCTTGACGGTGTCACATTCACCAAACGAGCTCGTGAATGGACGTCTGTGCCAATCATTGTCTTGTCTGCTCGCAGCATGGAACAAGATAAGATCGATGCCCTGGAAGCCGGTGCCGATGATTACGTCACGAAGCCGTTCGGCATCCTCGAGCTTATTGCGCGCATCAAGGTAGCATTTCGTCATACCGAAAAGGCGGCGTCCGTCGAAGAGCCTGTATTCGTAACTGGCGAGATCAAGATCGATTTGGCGAAACGGATCGTATTCGTCAAAGGTGAGGAGGTTCACGTAACGCCTATTGAGTATCAGATTCTCAGGTTGCTTGTGACCAACGCTGATAGAGTCGTCACCCAGCAGGTGTTGCTGAAGGAGATCTGGGGACCTGGTCATGCCAAGCAAGGGCACTATTTGCGAGTGTATCTCGGACAACTCCGGCAGAAGCTTGAAGAGCAGCCTGCGCGCCCGAAGTATCTAATTACGGAGCCTGGTGTTGGTTATCGATTGAGAGTGATCGAGCCGGATTAACGGTGGCAAGAGCGATCGTTGAAAAATGCCAATGAATATCCTGCAATGCACTTGGCCCTGCAGGATTTTCGACTTGGCTAGGCTCCAGGAAAAATTGACTTATATGCTGGCGTCACTTGTCACCGAAGTTGGTGCTGCGCTTGTGGTATTGCTCTCTTCACTGGTGGCACGCGGAGTGCGCCTATGCGATTTGCCACCATGACGCTTGCCGTGATTTTTTCCTTTCAGACCGTGGTAGCGAATCGCTTTGCGCTGCTCCGGTGTGAGCTCTGCTTGAATGTCCATACGGTAAGCCAGATGCACGTTGGCTAAATCGCTGCGAAGCGAATTGATCTTATCCTGAGCGCCTTGTATCGCCTTTCGGTCGAGCGTGCCTTGTGTAAGCAGGTCTTTGAGCAGCCTCTGCTCTTCTAACAACGCAACCTTCTTAGGACCGACCGCTGCGAGCATCTTATTCTTCATTTCGTAGAACTTTTCTTTCTGCTCGTCGGTGAACTGCATCTTCGGCTTTAGTCCGGCGGCACCATCTGCGCCACCTAAGGCATTGACATTGGCCTGGCCTTCGATTGGAACGTTGGCTACCTCATCAGACTCGGGTGTCGTCTGTGCGAATGTCGGATTGGCGGTCTGTGCAAAAAAGGTAAGGGCGAACAAAGCTACGGCAAATCTCATTGCGCATCTCCTTATATATAGGTATGTCTATCTATTTAAGTGGTGGCAGACTTTGTCAACTTGTCGTGCTGCCTTCTACTCTTACTAACGTAAATTCGAAGCAAAAAGTTCAATGTTTCCCTATAAATTTTTCCGAAAATCTCAAAAGCAAGCAGGCTCGGTCATTCTAGGAAGTGCTTGTAAGCACTCGGGTGTTTGGAAACTCGCTTTGAATTTTCATCATCTCATCTCGCTTTATCCGGCAGTCCTTTATCTTGATAAATTCAAGGTTGAGTTCTCTGATCAGGGTTCTCAATCCAGCCACTGTCAGGGTGGTATAGGACAAGGATAGTTTTTTCAACCCTTTCATTTTTTTCAAAACTTCAATTTTCTCATCCTCGATTCTTGAATAGTCGATCTTCAAATCTTCAAGGGTCCTTATCTTCTGTAGCGGTTCCAGATCTTTAGCCGACAGGACTGATCCTGAGATATCCAGACTGATTAGCGGCATATTCGTCAATAGAGCGATAGACCTGCCGGTAATCCTGGGATTTCCACCGAGTTTCAATATGGCAATAGATTTGCTCTTGCTGATCGACTCGATATGTTCATCCATTAGATTACACAGTTCGACATCCAACACCGACAAATTTGGATTAGTGGAAATATTGCAAAATCCATCGGCTGCAATCTGTCTGTTTTGCGACAAGTCCAGATAAAGCAGTCCCTGCATATCTTTGATTTGTTGAATGGTGGTTGCTGTGGCGTCGCACTTTGACAGGCTCAGTGTGCGTAATCGCGGTAGGCGTCGTAAGGCTGCCAGATCGACTCGATCTAGATTGTATTTCGACATATTCACCCCCTGCGTGCTTATGTGCAGTCCGTGCAGATCGGGCGATGACTCGTGATTCATCTGACTGTACCACGCTTTTTCGGCGGAGTTGATCAGGACGGCATTCATGTCCTCGACTGAAGGAGAGGGGGCTTGAAAGATCGGAACCGAAAAGGGGTTGCTCTTAATGTCGGAGCCCGACAGAGCCGTTTCACCAAAACCCGTCATGGTACCGAATATGATGCATATCCCGAGGACGATGGTCAACAAAAAGGCGATCAGTATGAGACCGGTATTCATACTTCCGTGTGAGAAACGCATAACTCGACTGTCTTTCAAAGCGCCGACATCGTGCCACTTTTCAAACGACGGAGCGCTTGAAGAAAGTGCGATTGGAGCGCTGTCCGAGGCATGCAAGTGGTCCAGGAGTTCGCAAATCGCTTGATGGAACTCTTGAATCGACTGAAAACGCCGGCTAACATCCTTATCCAGCGCTTTGTCGACAAGCTGATCGAGATGAGGTCGTAAAAGTGGTGGGCAGAGTCCCTTTGGTAGATCCGGGCGTTTGGAAGTGAGGTGCTCGTTCAAAACAAGCAATGCGGATGCACCAGTAAATGGCGGTCGTCCGGTTATCATTTCGAAGAGTACGCAACCGAGCGAATAAATTTCGGCTCGTGCGTCTACTCTGCGCTCACTGATCTGTTCGGGGCTCATATAATATGGACTGCCGATGATGGAGATGGATGGCGATAGTGTGATACCGCGCCAGGGATCGGAAAGGACGATGGCGATGCCGAAATCGATCACCTTGGCCGATAGGACACCGCTTTTTTCTTTCGAGACAATTATGTTGCTCGACTTCAGATCCCTGTGTAATACGCCGTGCTCATGTGCGTAGTCTATCGCTTCCAGCACCTGCAAAAGTATCTCGAGTGCGCAAGACAGATCGATTATGCCCTGTCTTTCGAGATAGCGAGTGATTGATTCGCCTTCCAGGTAATTGAGCACCAGATAAGGCTGTCCAGTTTTCGATACGCCGAAGTCGAGCAGTCTCACTATGCCTTCGTGGCGAAGCCCGCTTATCGCCTTAGCTTCGCTCTGGAAACGCAGCAATTTTCTGTACTCTCGGCAGTCAGTCTCGATTGTTTTTATGGCAACCACACGATTTAGGACTTTGTCCTTGGCCTTATAGACCACGCTCATCCCGCCGCGGTCGAGCGTGGCCAGCACCTGGTAACGCACTTCCAGACTCTGATCGAGAGGATGGTAGT
>CAZISK010000294.1:0-8694 GCA_964541355.1 uncultured Candidatus Obscuribacterales bacterium | reverse complement strand
GTGAGCCGTTTTACCCTGAGCCTTACTCGACAGTTTTCGCCAAGCTGCGGCACATATTGCGAGGGCAAGTCCGTCACCCTTTCTGTCTCACCATCGGACGGCTCTATGATAGAGGGATTGCCCGAAGCAAGAGACTCATTCATAAGTTTGCGTGCATAATCTAATCCGGCTTCAGCGCCGTTCAACGCGAGATTTCTCTGTCGAGTTACCGCTTCGCTTCCCAGGAGTGAAGCCGAGAGACCCGCAAGGCTGAACAGAAGCATAGTCGCAAATACCGACACAGTCATCACGGCGACCAAAGCCCAACCAGCCGAATCTCTTGTTTTTGTCGACTTGCGCTTAATTCGTCGATTCATACAAGTCCTCCATGGGTGTGCCGAATGAGGAGGGAGGAAGGCGCAAACCAACCTCAGCATGAACGCCCAGCGTCTTATCCATAATTGTTGATGATTCAGTTGATTGAGTATCAAGATCGGTTCGCTTCACTTCCAGGTCAATACCAACCAGCGAAATTCCCCGGACTGCCGATGCATTAACCAAAGCAACATCCTTCAACATATCTAGACGTCCAGGGTAATTAGAGGTGTTTGGTCTTTTTGATATGTAAGAAAAAACTCGGGGAGGACTACCAGTGGCCGCATTCATTTCCAGAGGGCCAATAACGCCGGAGACAATACGTTGTGGACTCGTTCGGGAAACCTCTTTGCGATAACTGCAGGTCTCATCTGCAGCCCCAATTTCGCTCTTTTCACAGGTCATCTGGACAATGAATTCTCCGGATCTCTGCGGATCGGCTACGATGTCGTAAACAACCTCATAGTATCCTTTCAATGTGATACCGTTGAGCGGATTCAAGGGGGTCCCGGCCGCGTACTGCGAATCCATGGGATCATTCCGCTTGTCGAGATAGTGAATCGGCAGGTGCAGGATTAGCTTTTGTGCAGTTAGTCTCTTCTGTTCCGATGGGTAGTTGTCCTTATCAATTGTGATTTCCGTCTGGAGACTTTGCGCCATCCGCACATCTCGTTTGATTCGGTCAAGCGCCGTGCGTGCAGCTGCCTGCGCGTCAAACTGCCTCGTGAGTTTCACATTCGCCATGACACACAACGCCATCAGCTCTGCCACCACAGCCAGTGATACGCTCAAAAGCAATGAACCCAAAAGCAGCTCGGTTAAAGACAATCCGCGCGCATTGCGGGTCGCTCGTCGTCTAGCACTGTACCTGATCTTCATCAAATTTCCATCACAACCAGCGATCGCTGTACTTCACGAACTGTGTGTGTGTAGGTATCGGTCCAACTTACAGAGAGCGTCACGTTGAGAATATCTGGCGTCAGCCCCTCGTTGACGGCATACGTGACCTTGCCGTCGAATGATCCGAATGCATTCGAAACAGTCTTATCGTGCCACTGCTTCGCCACCAGATCCAACATAAGTGGACGAGCATGAAATCCCGGCGACTCAGGAACCGTCGTTATGTCCTTGTTTAGAACCAAAGTCTGAACCTGCCCACGATAAGGATTCAGACGACTATAACCGTAACTGCGGGTAAACTCACACAGCTCATCCAAGATTTCATTGACGGCAGCTTCACTTCCAGACCGACCCATTGCACGAAGCGAGCCGTTGAACATTTCCAACAAACCAAAAGCGAGGATACTGGAAATCACGATGGCAACCAGCGCTTCAACAAGATACATGCCGCTAGTAGCTCGTCGAGCTGCTCTGCGGCGATTGTTTGTTTGTTTGTTAGATCTTAGCTTAAGCACTTATGCTCCAGGAAATGGCACGCCTATTATATAAGTGCCTAAATCGGTAGCTGAACTAACACAGATCTATATTTATATGCAAAACCTTTGGGTAAACAAAGCTCTGTTTCGCAGATAACGTTCCCGAGCTCCTCTCCGAAGAGGGTGTTCGATCAGGGCTGTTATGTGCCGCGAGACGCCGGCGGTCCCAGTGTTGCGTCTTTTTCGTACGAAATCCGCTTCGATGAGGACACGCACCCTTCTACTCCCGACTCCACGGCAGAGTAGTCTATGCTGAAACCAGCAAGCCGACAGATTAAAACACTTATCTAGATCGACGCAAAGCCAAAAGCATTACCGCCTCGGTCGAGGATCGACTCACAAGCCAGGTCGGCTTTAGCGAGCAATACCTTCCAGTCGGCACCGTGGTTGGGGAAGCAAGCAATGCCAATCGACGCCCGTAAGAAGAATGCGTGTCCCTGATATTGAATAGGACAGCCCTCGAAATACTGCCGCGCAGTCTCCGCAAACATGGTTGAGTTCGGGCCATTGCACTCTGGCAAAAGGACCATGAACCGGTCGTTGCTATAACGCCCAACCGTGTCGATGTCCGTATCGACCACGTTGCATAGCACCGAGTCGATGAATCCCAGCGATTGATCGTATGCAGGCACGCCGTATGTCGACACGACTCGAGCCAGATCGCCGAAGCCGACGATGGCGAGCGAGAACGGACGGCTGAACTTGACGCAGCGCTTTGCTTCAAGCTCCAGCGCTCTCATGCAATCGTGGAAAGTGACTACGCGGGAAGACGGTTGGCGGTAGCGGACCGTGGTAGCGGTATCTTGGGGGACCGGAGCCTTGGCCTGGGGTTGATCACCGGAAGTATCCTTGATGGCTGGCATCCGATAGAGTGTGGCAAGATGTCGCTGCGAGGCTTGCTGTTGCTCTTTCTTCAGGACCTCAATGTCCGGGTGATTTTCCATCACATCGCGATTACGAACATTGCTCAGTTGTTGGTGAAACTTGTTATCGATGATAACAGTCTCTGAAAATTTGCCGTTGTTGGGTTTGTTGTTCTTGTTAAATGGGCTGTTCATGTGCGCAGCGGTTCCGTGCTTATACTCTTTTTTGATATACCCAAATCCTCAATTGATATCCCAGCGCAAGTAACTATCGCAACATTTGTTGCAATTGCTGTATAACAATGCAGGTCCACGGTTTTAGACGACCGACCGGGGGCAATGTTCCACACACTACATCTGACTGGAGGGAAAACGGCAATGGCGGGACGGTGCGCCTGATTATCAGGCACATGGCGTCAAAAGCGATGATCAACGAAGTTTCGCAGACTTCTTTTTAGCAAACGTAATCGTGCACCCGAGCACGTCCGAAAAACGCCAGTCCAGACGGGGACCCGGGCGGGGGAGACAACGTCGGCTCCGCCGCATCCAACTCGGACGCCGGAGACAACGAAAGCCGCACCGCATCCAGCTCGAACTCGCACGGTTTCCAAAACGGATTCTTCGACACTGCAAACAAGTCAGCTAGCTCGAATGTGCACTGAATATCTCGTCTATCCAAGATCGATGTCAATCGCCATGCTCAAGAAGTGACGAAATCGGTCGCGGAGATTTTGTACAAAACATGCTCGAACAACGCATGATCCTTGTCTACGAGCGGATGCCCAAAGACGCCGGAACGGCGCATTCCAATTTTTTCCATAACTCTTATCGACTTTTTATTGCTTGAAGCGGTGAATGAAACCACCTCCTGAAGTTTAATTCTCACAAAAGCGTCTCTCAATACTTCCATGGCACCCTCGGGAGCGTATCCATTGCCCCAGTGGGCGGAAGCCAGCCGCCAGCCGACCTCGACACACGGAGTGAAGTGAGTCTCAAAGCGAGGAATGCTCAGCCCGACGAAACCGATGAACTGAGCAGTCTGCCGAAGTTCAACGGCCCAGAGTCCGAAGCCCTCGCGCGCGAAGTGCGACTCCGCCGCAGCGATAAAAGACTTTGTCTCATCAGCATTGAGCGTCCGAGGGAAATGGTGCATCACTTCTGGGTCGGCGTTGATTTCGGCAAATGGAACTGTATCCGAGAGGCGCCAACGACGCAGCAACAATCTCTCTGTCTCAAGCCCAGCAATAATTTCGAATGCTTTTTTCATTGCCTAAGCATACAATGGATTCATTGTCCGAATTTGGTTACATTTATGGTTCAAACTGGGTTTTATAACGCTGGGAACCGAGGATTGTAAATGAGCAAGGGTGGACCTAAATGCGCACTGCGGGCATTATCCGTTTTGGCATGCTTGGTATTTGCATGCGCATCAGCACCTGCCGTTCATGCACTCGCCGCGATGGAGCAGGGAAAAGAAGAGCTCAAGTGGAGGCGTTATCAAGCCGCCAAAGCGCAGTTCATGATTGAGGTTCAACGCAATCCATCCAACCAAAAAGCCTACCTGTTCCTTGGTCGATGCTTGGAATATCTACGAGAATTTGAAGATGCGAAAGCCACGTATCGAGCCTGCTACAGCGTCAATCCGTTTTCTTCAGAGGGAAAACAAGCTAAGAAGCTCCTTCTCGATATCTCCGGTCAAATGGAAGGGCGAGAACATCGAGCTGTCGACTCGCCCCAGGACGTGATAGACAGCGGAGTCTTGATTCAGCGACAATCGCTTGAATTGCAAGCAAGAAAGATCAGAGAGGCTCGAGTCTTCGAGCAAAGCCGTCGTAATATGAGCCCAAGAAGGGGCTACATCTACACTCCCGATGGTCTCTACAATGACGGGCAACGCAGACGTGGAGAGGTAAGCAACCAAGACTTTATCAATAACAGTCATAGGATTTACGATTCGGCAAATGAGGCAGCTAAAGCTCGCGCATTTGGTCAACGACAAGCGCAGAGCATTCAGGATACCGCCAACGCTCTGATCGAGAGGCTTGGTAGAAAATCAACCGGATCGGCTCCAGCACTCAGAGCGATCGGAACTAACCTGTACGTCCAGTACTATCGCAGTGCGACAGAGGAGGAGGACAACGTACCTGTTCCTCAAGACCCACCCATGGAACTACGTGCTAGACAATACAGATTGGGTGATTCGATTCCAAGACAGCGAAAGCCCAGCAAACAGTCGTCGCCAACCTTCACCGCGCGCAAATCAGAGGCAGTGAAAAGCACGATCGGACCAGATGACGTAGCATCGAAGGCATTGTTCGACGCATTAACACAGCCAGACCCAGTTCAGACCGGACCAGATGATGCGGTGCCAACCAACAAGATAAGCGCCAAGGAATCAAACATCGGCAACGAAAGGTCTGTCACCACATCTGATACCACACCGCTCGGATCCCCAGCAGTAGAATTGCCGGGCGAAACGCAAAGGACTTTAGTGCAACCGGATCAACAATAGTTTCGTATTCGACACCACAGATTGACGTCTAACGTAACATGTGATGAACAACCACAAGAACTGCTCTACAAGGAGAACGGCTATGCAAGCTCGATATCGCGATTTCCCGAACGTTGTAACTGCGCTATGCTGCCTCTTAGTTGCGACACAACTTCCTGGGTTTTCGTCTAACGCGAATGACACTACCAGTGCCACCGATAGCAAAGACGGCTCCTGTTGCACGACTGAAGCGAGCAGCAATCGCGGGCATTCCTTCAATGATCGCGACACCGCACGCGACACCAGTTTTGCCAGAGAAAAAGAATCCTGTTGCCCAGTTGGGACACCGCGAACTCATGATGGTAAGCCAGTCGATCTAATTGGCGAATATGACTCCGGACTGCTTGATACGCCCGAGGAAGGTTGCGATCTAGTACGGTTTCACCAGGCTAGATATCTGATAGAAAGTTGTCGAGATTATATCAAGGCGGCAAAACCTCTGCACGAAAAGATGGAGCAGCAGATACTGATTGCAAAGACGCTCAAAGGAAGAGCCGATATGCTCATGAATAATATTCCTGTAGTGGCGCCTCCGAAGCTACGCGGGTCGGCGCTCGAAAGCGCAACAAGAGACTACACCAGAGATTTGCAAGTTTTTGTCAATCATGCCGACCAATACAAAATGAATCTGCAAGTATTCAGGAATACGATTGGAGAATGTCGAGCCGCTCAAGCTGCATATGATCGTCAGCGCAATTTGTATGACCTTCACTGTAATCAGTTTCACGTCAATGGATTAGCCAACATAGAAGCGCCTCATATTTGCGGAGCGCTTGGTTTGACGGAAGGTGAAGCAGGACATATTTCCGGTATGTTGAGAGCCGACGAGCAACGCCTGGCCAGGACAATGCAAGAGCTACGCCAAACAGATGGTCTCGTCCAGGAATCGCGAAGTATCGTGGCAGCGAATATCAATGCCTCCGCCCACGATGCAATGCGACAGAAAGAAGAGGAAAGGCTGGCCAAGGAATTCGGCAGACTCCGAGAAGAGTACGAGCTCTTGAAGATCCAGAGCAACATGCTTGGTACCGCCAAGCAACGCGAAGCCGGACGATTGATTCAGCGTTCCGTATCAGGCAACGTCGTGAGCAGGTGAACCAAAGTTCGGTATCAGCTCGTCGAGAGCTGCTCAACGCGCATCCGGTTTCAGCTTCGTCGTGGATGAACCAATATTTGGTATCAGCCTCGTCGAGAGCTGATGAACGACTCCCAGAATTCGAAGTAGTTGACGCACGGTGACAGAAGAAAAATCAGCCGAAGCAAGCACTTTCGGCATGCCAGCCGACAACTTAGATGTCTCATCCTGTTGGAAGAAAGATGATCTCTACTTCTTCATAGTGAAAATTCCGCGCGCACGTTTAGCGTGCTTCTCGGCTTCCGCCTCGCGACCGCATGCCCTCAGCATCGTGGCATAGTTCTCCAATATTGAGACTAGCCCTTCGTGAAAAGGACCATCGGAAGCTTCTTTTGCTTGAATTGCTCTCTTATAAACCGGCTCGGATTCTTCGTATCGGCCCTGGGCTCTCAGGCAATTAGCCAGATTATTGAGACTGGTTGCAAGACGATTGTCCTTCGGTCCAAATGTTTCCGCTTCTGTCACGGCCAGTTGAAAATGCTTTTCAGCATCCGCCTGCTTACCCTGCGACATCGCCTGTTGTCCGGCGACGTTGTATCTCTCCCACATAGAATGCACCTCGTCCATGCAACCACTTCATGTATGCTACCCAGAATTCTCGATGGCTAAAATCAATTCTTTCGGGTACAAAAAGTTGCGCCGCTCAGGACAATCTGGAAACGCTGATGCTTAAATCACGAACACCGGCTATGTTAGTTTTTCCGCCCATGACAATTTTGAAGACAACTCAATTGAATGGGCTAATCCATTCATAGGCATTCTAGACATCGTAGATTCAACCACCGGACCCGGACTGAGTGGTAGCATGCGAGGTCTTGCGAACCCGAAAGACTCTATTCTCTGGTATGAAGTTCAGCTGCTGAGGACAGGTGTACTAAAAAACTGGTGCTTCCAGCAAATGGCACCACTCCAGTGAAACGAACTCTTCCTTATGAAGATCGGAGAAGATCACGGCGATCCATTCGGTAGTACCGTTATCGCCTTCCATACATGCGGTACCGGGGCCGATACCAAAACGGGAGCCATTAAGCATGAGCTTGGTATTGGTCATAGTAATCGCTTTATCAACTGCTCCAAGACCGCCTTCGTGATAAGCCTTTCGGTAAAGGTTGGCAACAGTCTCAAGTACGTTGGCGTTCTTGCTCAGATACTGTCGGCGGAATACACCAGCGGTATAGTCGCGAATCGCCTCTATCTGCTTTCGCAATTTCGGCGATACTTTACCGGAATTAAATCGTTCCAGTAAGAACATTCCGTTCTCTGTTCCGAACTCAATCATCATTTGATGAGAAAATAGTTGTTGAAACTCCGGCACCGCGGACGGCGGCGAGCTGATTGGATCGAGGAATTCGAACTCCCCGTTGGCAGCCATCTCAACGATGGCATCGGTCATCTGCTCTAAAGGATCAAAACTCAGATCGTTGTCGCTATTAGCTTCGTCGGGGCTCTGATTTGTCTCCAGTCTCTTCTTTATGTTAGAGCTTCTGACCCTTGCCGCAAGCGCCTTTGCTCCTTTAACTTTCATACTGTGTGATACTCCGTACGCAATGAATTGTCGGTGCTTTCCCTCACCATCGACAAACTGGAAATAAAGCAACTAACGGATCGTCTCGATGAAGATTCGTTTTTGCCACCACCATCTTGCGCTGCACGAAACGGCTTTCGTGCAAGAAATACCTCCTGTGTTTAGCGCCATCTACCGCCGCGAGCACGCGGTTGTGGATAGTAGCGCCAAGGTTGTGGCTGAGGATAAGGCTGCGGTTGAGGATAACCTCCTCCATCCCACGGTTGCGGTTGCGGTTGTGGCTGAGGATAACCTCCTCCTCCGTCCCACGGCTGAGGTTGCGGTTGCGGTTGGTAGCCGCCTCCGCCTCCCGGCACATCTCTATAAGGCTGGAACTGTCGACGATTACCGCCGCCACCACCATCGTTCCAATCGTTGGAATCAGCGGTAGGCTTAATCGTGCCTTTGATCGTGCTGTCGGTTTCGACCCTGTACTTCTTCTGTTTTACAAGCTCGTTGACCTGCTTTTCTGCGCTCTTGTCGCCCTTGGCCCAGGCTTCCAGGTTACTGATTCGTGCGACGATTTTGTCATCGTACTCACCATGTTGGTTGTCCTGGATGATGCACCACTGGCCTTCAACCTGTTTGAGATGCATAGACTTCATGTGACCGGGGCTATAGTTAAGTACAGTGCCCTTCTCAAGCAAAGTCTTGCGCATATCGCCGTCGATCAGCGTACCTTTTCCATGATCGCCCATCTTAACGTCGCAAGGCTGATCTCCGGTGACCATCTTCATGATTTCGGCATTACCCGTGTACCAGCGGCCGCCGGAAGTGGTGAACGAATCATG
>CAZISK010000293.1:6893-8701 GCA_964541355.1 uncultured Candidatus Obscuribacterales bacterium | reverse complement strand
GGTCGCCGTCATCGGAGAAGATTTCACGGCTCAAGACGAAGCCGTCTTCCACGAACGGCGCGTCGATACGAGCGGGCTTATGCGCATCAAAGGCGGCAAGACATTCTTCTGGGCGGGCGAATACGGTTTCGACTTGAATACCGCCCACACGCTCGACACGCAACTCAACGTGTTTGCGGACTTCAAGCCTACCCTCTCCGAAGAGCACAAGAATGCGCCGTACTTGTTCCTCGGCAACATCCAACCGACTTTACAAAGAGAGGTAAGAGAGCAATCCAATGCCAGATTCGTCGCGATGGACACGATGAATCTATGGATCGATACCACTCGCGACGAACTGGCAAAAACGATCAAGGTCGTCGACGCATTGATCATCAACGACGCCGAAACGAGACAGTTGACCGGCGAGCACAATCTGTTGAAGGCAGCAAAGAGCATTCTGGCGATGGGTCCAAAGATGCTTCTGGTTAAACGCGGCGAGTACGGCGCGGCATTTTTCACTCGCGACACATATTTTGCGATTCCAGCCTATCCGCTGGAAGACGTCTTTGACCCGACTGGCGCAGGCGATAGCTTCGCGGGCGGATTCATGGGCTACGTAGCGCAGGCTAACCAGCTCGACGATGCGACAATCAGGCGTGCCATCGTATACGGTTCCATCATGGCATCATTCACTGTGGAACAGTTCAGCTGCGACAGGCTTCGGAAGCTGCAACCCAATGAGGTGCTTAGTCGTCTCGATCAGTTCCAGGACTTTACGCAATTCGACCTGGACCCGGGCATGGGCATCTTGTTGCATGAAGAGCTTGCTCCCGGTGCTGTTTAAATCAGCAAAGCCAGTCGAAACGCGCAAAATCTCGAAGTTGGTCGTTCGTACACGAACAGAATCAGGCTAGACGCTGAGTAACCTGATCCTGAAATACCTGAATGACGAGGTTGCTCAACGTCGAGGAATGTCGTCCCTGAGCGACATTAGTAAACCTAAAAAAAAAACTTCAAGATATTGGTGGTCCTAACAGTCGCCCACAATATTTTTTTGCGGGGTAATAATTTGGAGCCGATTTTCATTAGCGGATCTAATATCGCCGTTTGGATACGGTCAGCTATCAATCTGGCAATCGACCAGTCTTTCCTTGATTTTGCTGATACCGTCTGCGGTGAGCTTCGTGTTTTTCACAGAAAGCTTCTTCAACGAATCCAGCTGTATCAGCGCTTCAATAACGGAATCATCGACTTTTGTATCATCCAACCAGAGCTTCTCCAGACTATCGAGCCCTCTCAGGTACGCGAGAGCCTGGCTGGTGATGCTCGATGAGCTAAGGTCGAGCTCTTTGAGATCAGTTAGTTTTTGAAGATAAGCCAGGTCCCAATCATTCATCACGGCATCGGTCA
The DNA here is from genome assembly GCA_964541355.1 of uncultured Candidatus Obscuribacterales bacterium. Classification (GTDB taxonomy): domain Bacteria; phylum Cyanobacteriota; class Vampirovibrionia; order Obscuribacterales; family Obscuribacteraceae; genus JADYXR01. The sequence continues at coordinate 7,309 of CAZISK010000293.1, read as the reverse complement.
AATCGACGGAGTAGAGCGATGACGGTGTAAATGCGCTCACAAAGGACAGATCGACGTTCTTATCTGTTCGGACTTCCAACTGGACTCGCTTGTCCGTTGGCAGTTTAATAACACCCTTCGCTTCGCTAAAGGATTCCCAGTACTCCGGATCATCTTCTGATTCAATTAGAAATTCGCCGAACGATTTGCCGGAAGGTAGCCTGATTACATCTTCATCTTCATCTTCGTCTTCACCTTCGTCATCATCCTCGTCCTCGTCCTCGTCCTCTTCCTCGTCACGTTTGCTTCTAACGATCGAAAGTTGTGGTGGGGCTGGCGACACAGTGTCCTCCGCCTTCGACTCCGCACGGGACAAAGTTCCAGACGATGGAGCGGGCGCGCTCGCTGCAATCAAGCCGCCCGACAGAACTGCAGCG
>CAZISK010000293.1:0-6793 GCA_964541355.1 uncultured Candidatus Obscuribacterales bacterium | reverse complement strand
AGCGGGCGCGCTCGCTGCAATCAAGCCGCCCGACAGAACTGCAGCGATCCCTACCTGCAAAAGGAGGCGGGCCATATCGATCTCCATGCCAAGTTCCGGGCGAAGCGGAACAGGCGGTCGATAAATCGGCGCATAGCTGAGCGGCAAGCCTTTTGGCCCGGCTTCTTTCCAGGGCGGATTCAAACCCATAATCGCAATAACAATAACGCCGAGAAGAAAAGCGAGTTTCTGTTTGCTATTCAACTGAAAGACTCCACAAAAACTATCGTAGACAAGTACGAAGGACATTTTATCGAAACCTAATCTTACACAAACCGACCCCAGAGGCTACCTCACAAATCTAAAACATTGGTATTCTTAATAAGGCCAATAGCACCAGGATGGTGCCGCCGCCGAACGTCCAGTTCGCCCCTTGGAATCAGGGCGGAAAAGCGCGTTTGGGAGTGTTTCGCAAGTTTTGAGAACACCGGCATAGTCAAGAGAGGCAAACATGACCACTAACTTGCAATATCAATCCGGATTTGGAAACCACTTTGCCACAGAGGCGGAGCCAGGTGCGCTGCCCCAAGGACAAAACTCGCCTCAGTCCGTCGCTTATGGTCTGTACGCCGAGCAATTGAGTGGTTCGTCTTTTCTCGCTCTCCGTCATGAGAATTTGAGAACCTGGCTTTACAAGATTCGTCCGTCAGTGGTTCATTCCAAGTTCAAGGCGCTTCCCAACTCACGCCTCAGCAGCCGCCCATTTGAAGAAATTGATGCACCACCCGATCAGATGCGCTGGAATCCAGTTGCCATACCGGATGCAAAAACCGATTTCTTAGAGGGTCTTATTACATTCGCCGGCAACGGCGACAGCGGCAGTTTGCGCGGCTCCGCCGTCCACATTTACGCGGCCAACACGTCGATGAAGGACAGCTTTTTCTATAATGCCGACGGCGATTTACTAATCGTCCCTGAGTCAGGAGAGCTTGAGATCGAAACGGAGCTCGGGATTCTGAGCGTCTCACCCTGGGAGATCTGCGTGATTCCCAGAGGCATTAAATTCCAAGTCAACTTATGTAATGATACCGCCCGCGGTTACGTTTGTGAAAACTACGGACCACCCTTTCGACTGCCGTACCTCGGTCCAATCGGTTCCAACGGGCTGGCCAACCCACGCGATTTCCTTGCACCAACCGCAGCGTACAAGAATGAAAGCGGCTCGTTCCGCCTGATTTCCAAATTTAACGGAAAACTCTGGCAAGCCGAGATCAATCGCAACCCGCTCGACGTCGTGGCCTGGCATGGTAACTATTATCCGTACAAGTACGACCTACATCTATTCAACGTGATCAACTCGGTGAGCTACGATCACCCTGATCCGTCTATTTTCACGGTCCTCTCGTCGCCGTCCGAGTATTCGGGGATGTCCAACGTAGATTTCGTCATCTTCCCGCCGCGCTGGATGGTTGCAGAAAAGACTTTCCGCCCGCCCTACTACCATAGAAATTGCATGAGCGAGTATATGGGCTTGATCGAAGGCGTTTACGACGCCAAGCTCGAAGACTTCGTCCCCGGCGGAGGTAGCCTTCACAACTGCATGTCGGCACACGGCCCTGATGCTCAAACCTTCAATAAAGCGACAAGCGTAGATTTGAAGCCGCAAAGGCTCGACAACACTCTAGCGATTATGTTCGAAAGTTCGCTTATATACGCGCCGACAAAATTTGCAATGCAATCAGGTCTTCTCCAGGAGAACTATCTCGCCTGCTGGCAAGATCTGGACGCAAAGTTCAACCCTGTGACACTCGCATCAAAGAAGTAACGCGTCCGATAAACAACAAAGAGTCTGTTTAATGAAGAGCTAAATACAACGAAAAAACAGTTGTTACGTGGCATAAGATAAGAAGTAAACTCACACCGGGATTCCAAAGTAGTTACATGTACAAACCGCAACCAAAACAAGAAGACCACTCCTCTAACCGTCAAAAGCTTCCGCCCGAGCAAGGGTGTCCTTCTATGGCGAAGGTCAAGTTCATGCTCGAAGAGGCAACCAGCAGGCGCGGCTGTCTCGTGGAACTGCCATGGCAAGCAGGTGAAGCAGCGTTTGTCCTCACCTGCCAGTGGGAAAAGACTGTCGAAGAGCCAGTCTGGACACTATACGAACAAGAGCAGGGCGTCAGCAATAAAGTTGTGTGGACCCAGTCGTTCGCTCCCGGAGATCTGGAGTTTATGTACGACATCCTGGTAATGTCGGCGCCGAAGAACAGCTCGCTGGCTTCATATACGCAAATCCCGGATCTTTTGAAGCCGGTCGGCGAAGTCGAGCAGGAAGATGTGAGCTTTAATCAAAATAATTCTGGTGATCTGGGCGCAGGTTTCCCGGCGTCCGCCCCGTTGCCGCAACCAGGTGGGATGATGGGTGGGATGTCTGGAGGAATGCCGGGCTCAATGCCGGGTTCAATGCCGGGTTCAATGCCGGGTTTAATGCCAGGCGCAATGCCCAACTCGCCGCAAACTTCCCATCAGAATCTTTCGCCCCAATACCAGCAACAGATGCCTCCGCAGAACGTCTCGGGTCCGAATCCCCAATACAATTCCGCAGCGTACCAACAGGGCATGGCCGGCTATCCGCCGCAGCAGATGCCTCCATACGGATATCATCAACAACCCGGACAAATGCAATACCCGCAGCAGTATCAACAGATGCCGCAACAGATGCCAATGCAACAGATGCCCCAGGGATATCCTCCTCCGCAGGGCTATCCTCAGCAAATGATGAATGCACCTGTTGATCAGGGTCCCAAAATCAACATTGACTACCACCTGCTTGACAAGCGTCCCAACATGCTGTTGGGGACTATGCTGACCGGCGCTGGACTGATAAGCGAACCGACTCTTGAAGCGGCTTTGAAGCTCCAGGATTTGATTCGGGACGAGCGCATGTCGCCTGAGCGCGCACCGCATGTGCTCAGAAGGTTACACGCCATGGGCGGCAACATCGATCAATACTTGACCCCGGACGACACTTCGCTGGAGGCACCGAAGGAAGCTGGCGCTACCACAAAGCCACGACCGCAACAGCCTTCACACTCGGCGGCACCCGGAGGAGGCAGCGGCGGCAGCGGTGGTGGACAGGCTCAGGGCGCGGCGAGTGTCCCGCCGGGCAGCAAGCGCAATTTAAAGCCCGCATTCGATCTGCTTCAGACCGCAGGCATACTTTCGGAAGAAGATATCAGAGTGGCTCTGGAAGTTCGCAAAAAACATGGTGGAGACCTGGTTGGAATCCTCGAAGCCGCCAGCAAAGTCAGCAGGAAAACAGTCGACGCGGCATTCATATGCCTTCCGTTAATTCGCGAAGGACTGCTGAAAGTGGAACAGTGCATCATTGCACTTAACTACTGCAGTCGCATGCGCGTAGGTTTTGACGAAGCGCTCGACGAGATGGGTTGGCAAAACCCACGAACTCTCAGACCAGACCTATCTCTCTAAGGTTAGCACTGAATATGGGAGATCTCGAATGGCAAAACAAGGCAAGGCGCTTGAGGATCCCTTCGAGTACAGTCGGGAAGCCCAGAAGTATGAGCGCTCAGGCGATTCGAATCGAGCCGAAGAATTTTTCAAAAAAGCGATCAAGTATGCGGATGCTCTTCCTCTGGACGAATATAGAGCAAATCTTGCCACGATCATGAAAGAGCTGCCCAAGGGCCGCCCATCAAAGATTCTCGAAGACGCGCTTGATGTCGAGGCTGTGACCAATGCCTATCATGAGCTTATTGCGATGCCGTTCCTGACTCGCATTCAATTGGCCGGTTTCTATGCGCGATTAGGTAAATGCGCACAGGCTCGCTCCACATGTCAGCAAGCCTTCGACCGCGGTCTTGACGCTGATACGTTGCGCTGTCCCACAGTTGCGATTATGGAACGCCGCGCTTATCAGCTCACCGCTGCACTGGACGATCTAATGGGTCCTGAGGATTCCGAGCGCATTTTCCACGACCTCTTCGACCGGCTTGACATCAATCGCGATGGCTACATCGACGAAGACGAGCTCAAAAAGGCTCTCCTCGACATCGATATCGACGAAGAAGGTCATTCGCTAATCCGTTTTTTGCTACACAACTATGAAAGCGTGATGCAATCGGCTAAAGATCAGTTGTGGTTCGCCGACTACCTGGGAATCAGCAAAGCTGATGTAACAAGCTATCAAAGGAGACGCGAACAACAACTTCGCAAGTTTGCGCCCTGAACTGGACACGCTGGGTATATCTCCAAAGGACCTTCACTAAATTGGCGAATCCTGAATGGGAAAAACGATACTAGTTCTGGACAAAGATCAACAGTTTCGCAAGCTAATCGTTCCACTCTTTGAAAGCCGCGGTCATAAAGTAGTTCAAGCTGACAACGGACGATCGGGAAAAGATGTAGTTGAACAAGAGAAGCCCGATCTAGTTGTCGTCGGATCGCCCTTGCCGGACATAAGCGGCATCCACTGGGTTGAGCAGATTAGAAGCGTCGGACACCAGATGGAGATTGTCTTTGTCGCCGGCGATAAGACCGAGCTGCAAGAAGTTCGTCCCGTACTTAAAGACTGGAATATCTGCATGAGCGCGAGCAAACCGCTCATACCATTTGTATTCGGTGCACAGGTCGAATGCCAGTTCGCATCAGATAAAGGCGCAGAAGCTCAGAAACAAAAGCTGAAGGACTTCGAGACAATGTTTTTGGCCCTCGTCTCCAAGTACGCGCGAGTGCTGCCTGAGAAGCTGGCCTCTCTGGCGCAAGCCATCGAGAAGTCGAGATCAGATCCATCCAACACGGAACTTCTCGAGGTAGTTCGCGGCGAGGCGCACAAAGTCAAGGGAACAGGGGGCTCGCTCGGCTTTCGAAGAGTAGGCGAGCACATGGCGTTTATTGAAACATCAGCCATCATCATGCTCGAAAAGGATGAAACCGAGCGCGAATTGATGTGGGCGGAGATCGATCGCAGATTGGTTGAAGCCCAGATTGAAGGAGAGCAAGAAGCCAAAGAAGTCATGGAAGTGGTGCAGGGCAAAGAGGATGAAATTCCTTCAGAACATCAACCTGCCATGGCGCGCATCATGGTGGTAGACGAAGATGTCGGCTTTCTGGAAATTGTAGAACAACTAGGCAAAGAAAGATTGGTCGAGATAGTGAAAGCCACCACTCAAGTGGATGCGCTCAACAAAGCCGCTATTTATCCGCTCGACGCGGCGCTAATCAACATCATCCCTGAATCTCCAGAAACCGGCTTTCAACTGGCGCGAGATCTGAGGGCCTTGCCCGGTTACGATAATCTGCCTCTTGCATTTATCTCCGGAGATGCGCTTGTGAAGGACCGTGTCGAAGGAGCACATGCAGGAGCTTCCCTTTACCTGGACAAACCGTTCGAATCCGATTCACTCGAAAAAGCCGTTCATCACCTCGTTGCCATAAGGCAAGGTGGACGCCCTCGCGTGCTTGTATGCGACGATGACGAATTCTTCGGCAACACCGTGGCCTTGGTTTTGCGTAACGAAGGCATGATAGTGAGAACGCTCAATGATCCGAACGTAATCATCGAAATAATGCAAGAGTTTCCACCGGACATGTTGCTGTTGGATGTGATGATGCCGGGAGTGACAGGATTTGAAGTCTGTCGCATGCTCAGGTTGATTCCCCGCTGGCAAGATCTGCCCATTATTTTCCTCACCGGTCAAACTGGCGTCGAAGCGCGCGTCGAGGCCTTCCGGTGCGGCGGCGATGACTACCTGCCCAAGCCGGTTGTCAACGAAGAGCTATTGACGCGAGTCAAAGTGCGACTCGATAGAGCAAAAATGCTCAGAGAGCGCTCCGATAAAGACACGATTACGGGATTGCTCTTAAGGCGTGCATTTTCAGAGCAACTATCGGCGATTCTGGCAGAGTCTCAACGGGTCAAGTCGAATTTCAGCATCTGCCTGTTGGATGTAGATCACTTTAAAAAGGTCAATGACACCCATGGACACCTTGCTGGCGATCGCGTGCTGGCAGGGCTTGGGCAGCTTCTCTCCAGAAGATTCCGAGTCGATGATTTGCGCGGACGGTGGGGCGGAGAAGAGTTCATCCTCGCTTTCAGGCGCGAAAAGAAGGAGATAATCCACAAAGCTGTGACACGCGCCCTGGAAGAGTTTCGCGAAACTCCGTTTAAAAGCGACGACGGGCAAGAGTTCTTCTGCAGCTTCAGCGGAGGGCTTGCCACATTTCCAGACGACGGCGAATCAATCTTCGAGCTCGTGCAAGCCTCCGACAAGCGCCTCTATCGCGCAAAAAAAGAAGGTCGAAATCGAATTATCGTCGAGGGTGAAGTAGAGGCCGCGGCCAGCCACTAATAGCGGTATCAACTGGTTGCCGAAAGATGCCACAAAGATGGCTTGCCAACAGTGGTTGTTTCTTGAAGATCTGCTGAGTAACGCCTGAATGGCAACAAAGCCCAATATCTGCGTCAAAACTAAACCGATATCGGTTTAGTTTTTGACGGAATGGTCCTCTTCCGCACGTTAGCTGTTTCCCTGCAAAGCAATTCCGCAAGTCGTCGAAGTGCCTGGTCTTTTCCAGCAACTAAACCGATATCGGTTTAGCTTTTGACGTAATGGTCCACTTCCGCACGTTAGCTTGTTGCGCCTGCAAAGCAATTCCGCAAGTCGTCGAAGCGCCTGGTCTTCTCCAACAACTAAACCGATATCGGTTTAGCTAAAAAAAAAAAAAAAAAAAAAAAAAAAAAAAGACGGCGCTTTTTAAGAGGGGTTTTATTTGTTTGTGGTACGACGGGGTT
>CAZISK010000292.1:0-8708 GCA_964541355.1 uncultured Candidatus Obscuribacterales bacterium | reverse complement strand
GAATACTACAACAGGACCTTGCGCAGGCGACTGGCTCGATTGAGAAGATGGCGAAGACAAGGGCACCGGATAGCGGGCAATATCTGATTTGTCTTTGGAAAACCAGCCGGGCACAGAGAATGATCCATCTTCAATCCGATCCGATTCGCCTGCCTGCTGAGCCAATGCCGCGCCACTCGAAAAGCAGGACAAGACGGCAAGAAAGGTCATCGATAGCAATCGTTTCGATTTCATCGTTCTGGTTTCCCGAAAATCTACACATCCACTCAATTCTAATCTTTTGACTGTCCACTTGTTATTTTTAGCAAGAGTTGTCAATGTTCGGCTCCATTAAACGTGGATTGCATTGGGCAACAGAGAGCGGTCTTTAAATTGGAGAAAGTTCGAAAAAAATTTGAGATAGACGTCGAGTAGGCATGGGTGCGTCGCCGCACCCAGCCCCTCTTAGAACCGAACGTAATAGTTTCCCATCATTCGGCTCGCGCATCCAACCTGCGTAAAGCAGGGCTTTTGCTGTCACTTGCTTTTTGCCTCGGTAAATTGTTAGCCCTTTTTCTAGCCGGTCTCGCCAATACTCCTGCAGATCTGGGTCATCCGGACTGGCAGCTCCTTTTACCTTCTGGTTAGCTGCACCTTGTGGCTACAGTACCGGACTGCTCCTGCCGTCCGGTGGCTGGGAGCCCGACCGCCGAGCTGGTTCTTTCCAGAGTAATCATTATTAAAAAGTGCCGGTCGGAACCAAAAGGTCACGCTATCTCTGCATAATCGAATATCACTTTTTCTCCCCGCCGTTACTAATGCCCTTCGATGCAACCGAGAGCCCACTAGCAAGGATAGCAACCAGATGCTCCGATCTGGGTTTCAATCATCTCCAGTTTCGATAACAGGCCAGCGAGGACAAAACAGCCGGTAGCAAAAGCAGCTGCTACCACCAGGAAAGCCGCACAAATACGGCAGATCCGCCCAAAGAAAAGGAACGAATAATCAGCGAGTATCCAGTCCAGAGGAGTAAAAAAAGACTGGGGAAAGCTTGCCGGAAGATGGAAGCCGGACCGTTGAGGGACCTGGTTACCGAGTTTGATGGCAAGTTGTTACTAGGGGTGAGTCTCGAGAGACGGTAAGTCCGGTTGAGTTTCGCCCAATAAGGCTTAGCAGCGTCTTTGCTGTAGAGCTTCGCTCCTGGCTTTTCCGTGACATGGATAAAGTTATGATCTGCGATCACGTTACCTGGGAACAACGCTCTACTTACAGCGTCGAACATGCTATCGAGCTACTTCGAGAAAGGCTTGGATTCTTTCAGTATTGGCGTTTAATGACCGTGGGCTAGAGATCAGTTGGTTTCTTTTTGCCATTAGTCGTCCCTGCCAAAGCAATTCGCGCCACGCTCTCTCAAATTCTAAAGGTGGAAACTCTATGAAAAACGGTCGTAGAGCTGATTTGCTCAGCGCTCTTATCGTGATGTCGTTTGTCTTATCGTCAGTCAGTCCTGCTCTGGCTATGAAGCAGAGCACCGTCGCCCACATGGGAGCGGTCTATACTCATAATCCTTCGATGCGTCAGGAGCAGGTCGGAGAGAAAAAGTATCAAGTTGCCAGCGTAGTTATTGATGCAAAGGCAGATAGCGTCTGGAATGCATTGACCAGCTATAACCGGGCCCAGGAAATTTATTCCAATCTCAAAGCGCTGAAGATTCTCAAAGATGATGGCGAGAAGAAGCGTATCAGCTTCACGATCGTATCAATGGGCGGATTGTGGAAATACGATTATGTGTTGGATGTGACTGAGTGCAAGGCTGATAAGCGCATCGAGTGGCATAGATTCAGCGGCGCCTTCAAGGTCAACGAAGGCTACTGGCAGTTGACGCCTGTTAATGGTGGCGAGCAAACTCTGGTCACCTATGCGAAGTTTATCGATGGCGGACTTCTGACGCCTCAAGCGATGATTAATTCCGAGCTCAGAAAGATTATGCCTGAGGTCTTGACCAATTTGAGAACAGCAGTCGTGAAGGAGCATATAGCGTTGAGCAAGTAGCTCTGCCATATCAGCCTTCCAGCAATGAGCCCGCCGGAGCACACTACTGGCGGGCTTTGCGCAACGTTTCCGGGAGTGCCGGACGTGCGAAAAGCCTTGCCGTGTAATGGTTCTCGCCGCTTGAGCCGGGATCGCCTTCTTTCAGGGAGGGTAGGACGTCAAAGTAAACATTGGGGAGATTGGTCACCCGAAAGAGCCAATCTCCTGATAGGCTCTATATGGCACTGTCTATTCACTGATACCTATGCGACCATCGTCTTTCGATTTTATAAAGCAATTCGCTGCCAGGCTCGCGGCTAAAGAGCACGGCGAAAATCAGGGTAGGCTCTTCCGGCGTCTCATAGGTTCTATGACGCTGCTTGGCGTGGTGTCGGCGAACAGCACAGGATGCGCGCAGGATGCGAATCAAGTCCAACCGGCGGAAGCCAGCAAATCGCAGTTCGAACGACAGCAACAAGACCTTGTCCGCGGTATCAGAGATAAAGGTGTTCACGACGAGAAAGTTTTGAACGCTCTTGCCAGCGTACCGCGCCATGCCTTTGTTTCCGATGAATTCAAACAGTCCAGCTATGATGATAATCCCCTTCCGATTGGCGATGGACAAACTATTTCGCAACCGTTCATAGTGGCATACATGACAGAAGCACTCAACCTGCGACCGCAGGATAAGATTCTCGAAATTGGCACCGGCTCCGGCTATCAGGCTTGTGTCTTGTCGCGTTTAGCTGGGCAAGTTTATTCCATCGAAATCATTGCGGAATTGGCGAAGCGCGCAGAATTGGTGTTGACCGGTCTGGGTGTTGGCAATGTGCACGTGAGGACAGGAGACGGCTACAAAGGTTGGCCCGAAGAAGCTCCCTTTGATGCAATTATCGTTACTGCAGCACCACCAGCGATACCAGAGAAATTGGTCGAGCAGCTCAAGGTCGGCGGACGACTGGTGGCACCAGTCGGCAAGGACGAAATGCAATGGCTGGTTCGCCTGACAAAGCAGTCCAACGGCGAAATAAAAAGCGAGACATTGCTGCCGGTCAGATTCGTGCCGATGGTGCCTTCACGACAGGCGCCCAAGAAGTGGTATAAGCCTTAACGCCCGTAGATTACGCCGGTCCAGGTGGTGTACTTCACTTTCCAGAATCCGTTTTCTTTCTGCATTGTCACTTTGACGTGAGCTTTGACGCGCCGTCCTTGTTCCATAGCGATGCCCTCACCGTTGATAAAGGCGTGTTCGTCCATGACTACTTCGTTAGTTACTCTGAACTTTGCTACATAGCCGTGCTTGAATCTGATCAGCTGATCGTAAGCCTCTTGCCCGGTGATGGTTTCGAGGTGATTGCGCGTCATCTCGATGAGATATGGCGCGAAATCCTTGCAGCTCTTTGCCCAGTACAACTTCACCAGGAACTGCCTGTATACTTCGCTGGGCTTGCCGGTAGCTTCAACCGCTGTGCCCATGAGAGACAGCACTAATGCCATCATCACGCTTAAGAAAATCAATCCTGATTTCATACACCGACCCTGTGTGGTATGCGCTCGCTCAGTTATCTGGCGCCGATTTTGCTTCCCTTCTTAGCATAAACCGGTGTTAGCCATTTGTGGTACTTTTCAATTTCTCCGTGAGTGATTTTACGATAGAGATTCTTGATCTGCTCACACATCGGACCGATCTTTCCGGTGCCTACAGGGCGCTTGTCAACTTCGATGACTGCGCACACTTCAGCTCCGGTCCCGCAGAAAAAGAGTTCGTCGGCGGAATACAACTCGGTACGATCGATTTTGCGCCGGTTAGTCTCAATGCCGAGCTCGCCACGTGCGAAGTCGATGACGGAACTCAAGGTGATGCCGACCAGAATATTGTCTGAGACGGTCGTCGTTATCAGCTCACCGTTCTTGACCATGAACAGGTTCATCGCTGAACCCTCGGAAATATGCCCATCTTCAGTCAGGACGATGGAATCGTCGAATCCGTAGAGCACGGCGTCCGTCTTTGAGAGCGCCGTATTGGCGTAGGCTCCGGTTACTTTCGCGCGTGGAGGTATGGCGTTGTCTTCTATGCGCCGCCAGCTGGAAACCATGACTCTCAGCCCTTCTTCACCGGTCTTGAAGTAGGCGCCGAACGGCACTGCGAACATGCAGAACTCGGATGGATTGTTGTGCAGTCCCGGTCCTATCAACTGGCTGTTCTTATAGGCCAGGGGGCGGACATAGACATCGGTGCGCGGGGCATTCTTCTTGACAAGCTCCACAGCCATGTCGCACATTTCGTCGACAGAGAACTTCGGCTCGATGCGCATGATCTTCATACTGTCGTTCATACGCAGGAAGTGCTCGCGAAGGCGGAAGAGGTAGATCTCCTCTTCTTCTTCGTTCCAGTATCCGCGAATCCCTTCAAATACACCGGTACCGTATTGAACCACGTGAGTTTTGATGCTCACCTTGGCGTCGCCGATATCGACGAATTTGCCTTCGAAAAATGCGTATTCTTTGTCAGTCACCTTGAAACCCCTTTCAGGAATGTTTGTCCAAAAAACTAGAGCTTGTCCTGACAGAATCTTATCCTGTCTTCTATATTTTTACGCTTGCTGGCATCGGGACTGAGCGAGAGATACTGTTGGAAACAGCGAATCGCCTCAGAGTATTGTTGATCGCTTTCCAGCGATGCGCCAAGCTCATAATGCCCGTCTGCAAATCCGGGCTCGGCTGAGACCGCTGAGCGGAACTCTTTTTTCGCCTCATCTAGCTTGCCCAGTCGCTTGTAAGTGCGTCCTAGAGCCGTATGGCAGGCCCCGGAATTGGGATATTTCGACACCTTCTTGGCAAAGAACTCGAGAGCTTTTTCCTTGTTGCCGATCGACAGATCGGCATAACCCTTGGACAACTCCTTGTCCCAATTCGGCGGATCCTTTGCCAGGGCACCCGGCATCATGAAGGTGACCACGACGGCCAACAACCAAAACGCCACTAAGCGCCGCAAAACACAGGTCGATTTCATCCAGCCTCCTGGCCTGAGCGTAACAGCCGGAGCGCAACGTCGCTCCGGCTTTTCGATCCTTGCTACTTGGCGCCGCCTATCTCGCCTTCCTTGCCGAGCACCACTCCAGTGACGGAGGTGTCGGCAACAGGCTTGACCATGTCGCCAACCTTGACACCAGTGCCTGAGACGATATCGCCTGTAGCGGAGGTGTCATCAGCTTCTTTGATGGCAATAGTGGCAACGGTATTGAAGACCTCTTTGATGACTTTGCCGGAATCCGGGTCGGTTATCTTCTTGACGGAACGCTCGACATTGAGTTTGCTTCCGACTTTGACGCCGACGCGCTTGCCGACGTTGACCGTAACGGTATTACCGGTGACATCAGCGACTTTGCCTTCTACCGATTTTGCGATCAGCGATTGATTGTCTGGAATCTTGATTGCTGCCGCGATGATCTGACCGCTCAACGAATCGACGGCCTGGATGGTGGCTTCGTCAGCAATAGCGCTTTCACCGTAGGTGTCGGAGCTGAATCCACCGATACCGCCGCCGGAGCGCTTTGCTTCACCGCTGCCTTGCATGGCTGCAAGGATTTCGGTGGTATTGATGTCGATGATTTTGGCATCGATCGAGACGCGGGTCTTGCTCTTGCTGCTGCGGACGCTGCCGAACATGCCGCCCAGTCCGCCTACGTAGGGAATGGAGGGGATGTAGCCGGTCGGCAAGCTGGCGCTCGACGACTTATTCTCTTGTCCAAACTGAGTGATGCTGCCTACAACAATTGCATCTACGCTCAGGATTTTACCGATTTTGCAAGCGGTAGCCGGGTCAGCCCGGTCGCTTACAGAAAGATTTTGTTCCTTCATGATCGAATCTAGCATCTGCCTGTCGATGACGGAGTAGGTCCCGTCATTGACAATTTTCGTCGTCAGCATTGACGCGATTGCCTGACCGAGGTCGACGTTGGCAATCGCGCTGGCATAGCTTCCGGAATCGAACGGCATGATCGCTATTCGTCTTTTCGCTGATGCGAAAGACGCTTGGGGAGCGACCAGATTGAGAAGGAAAACTGCCGCGACTAGAAGAGCACCAGTTTTTCTGAACTTCATAACACACTACTCCTTGGTATTAACCACTTCCGAAACCACCAACTTGCGGCTCACGGAAATTAGGCTCGTCAAAAGCCAGATTTGTAGCAACAAGACTTTCTCGAGAAACCCTTGACGTGAGTTTACTGGATATAAATGTACATCAACTTGAGAGTTTAAGCCTGATTGCGATTAAATTCGCCAGATTGGCAGAGTGGCGGGATTACTTGTTGAGGCGCTTATGAACCTGGGCCTGGGCGTCTTCTATCGCCTTCTTCTCCAGCTTCAGCACTTTATCCAGCGCCTGTAATTCTGCGTCCTGACCCTTTCCGCCTGTCTTTGCGGGGTGTTGCGATCCACTGTTATTTTTCACTAATTTTTTGGGAGCGCTTCGCCTTAACGAAGCTGAATAAGATGCGGCTAATGCGTTAGCCCTGGCGCGATACTTCGACTTGAGATTGATTTCATGCAGAGCCGAAAGGGCCGAAGAAATCTTTCCGCTCTGAGCCAGGACTTCGGCGCGCTTCAACGCGGACAGGCACTCCTTCTCCATGGAAAACTCCGCCATCAAATCTCTGACGTTTTGAAAGTGAGGCGAATCCGGCGTGACCAGACGCAAGCTGTTGATTGCTCTATCGTAATCCTCTTGCTCAGCCACGATCTGGGCTTGAATGATCTTTTCCCGTGTATCCATCTCCACTTGAACAGCCTGCTCGATGGCCGGTACCGCTCTTCCAGCTGCGCCCTGAGTAGCTTCTTTGGCGGCTCGATCAACAAGCGCTTTGTTGAGTGGGGTGCCTGGAGTCAGTGAGAAATCCTGATTGTACTTTTGCACTGCAATCGAGCTGATGATGTGTCCAGCCGTCGTTTTGATCAGCACGCTGCCGTTGTAGCGAATCTGACCGCTCATTTGATCCATCATTTCTTTGATGTTGCAGACTACGTACCAGTCGGGATTGACGGTGCTGACTGAGACGTTGGGATTGTTCTGAATCTGATTGGTGATGTTATCGACAATCTCCTGCTCGATCCCGCTTCCGCCGCCGGTGACGACTGCAATACGAACGGGAGGAGCGGCTGCCAGAGCCGAAAGGCTGGAGGTGACAGCGCAAAGAGCGGCGAGCAAAAACGAGTAAATACGTGCGGTCCGAAACATTCCCTCAACCTCCTTAGGGCAGCCAACGGCGTCAAATTTCTCGTACTGTAGCGCAAACCGATAAATTTTGCCTGATCAATGTCCGCGCTTAACAATACCGCTTCACTTTCGGGTGGCATCAATGCGCAGCCATTTGCGACGCCGTTTCGCTGGCTCGTTTTCTTCCGACCGCCAGCGCATCGCTCAGCCTTTCAGGCTCCTTGCCTCCGGCTTGAGCTGTGTCGGGTCTACCACCACCTTTGCCACCACAGACCTGGGCTACTTCGTTGATGATGTTGCCTGCGTGGAATCCTTGTTTCGTAAGTGGATTGGATACCGCGCACACCAGCGATACTTTGTCCGGCGCCATGACCGAGCCAAGCACGACCACGAAATCATCGCCTTTGTCGCGGATAGTAGTAGCCAGAGTTTTTAAACCGTCTTGGGAGACGTCGTCAACTTTGGCGGCGATAAAACGCACGTTGCCGATGGTTTCGACGTTGGCGAGAAGATCACTTTCTTTTGCGAGGGCGAGGCGCTCTTGCAGCTGTTCGTTCAACTTCTCTTTGCTCTTGATCTCGGCTTGCAGCCTGTCTATTTGAGCAGCCAGATCGGAGGGCTTGGCCTTGAGTTTACCGGAAAGCTCTTCGAGGTATCCCATTTGCTCGCTTATGTAATTCCATGCTTTTGTTCCGGACAGCGCTTCTACGCGCCGGACACCGGACGAGATGCTGCCTTCGGAAATGAGTTTGATAACGCCGATACTGCCTGTGGAGCCGACGTGAGTGCCACCACAGAACTCGAGGCTGAAGTCTCCCATCTCGACAACGCGCACGCGGTCGCCATACTTCTCTCCGAACATGGCGATGGCACCTGTCTTTTTAGCATCTTCCAGACCCATCTCGGTCGTTTTTACTCTGGCGTTTTCCTGAATCCAGGTGTTCATTATTCGCTCGATGTCACCAAGCTCTTCTTTGCTGGGCTGACGTTCGAAGGAGAAGTCGAATCGCATGGTGGCCGGTCCTACCTGAGAGCCGGCTTGCACGACATTTTTGCCGAGGCGCTCGCGCACCGCGGCGTGAAACAGGTGAGCGCTGCTGTGGTGCAGTACGGTGTGAAGTCGCTTATCTCTATCGACGGTGGCTCGCAGCTTGTCCTTTGGATGAAGCGCACCGGACTGCACTCTGACGCGATGGACATGAAGCCCTTCGTGTTTTTTAGTGTCGAGAACGAGGACGCGGCATTCGTCGCTTTCGAATACGCCGCCGTCGCCGAGCTGTCCGCCTGATTCTGCGTAGAACGGCGTGGCGTTGAGAATCAGATCGACCTCGTCGCCTTCTTGAGCTTCCTCTATGGCCTTGCCGTTTTTCAAAATGGCAAGCACGGTGCCTTCGCCTACGAGATTTTCATAACCGGTGAACTCAGTTATGCCATGTTCCTTGAGAATGCTGCCAATCGCTTCGTCGCCCGTGATTACCAC
>CAZISK010000291.1:0-8722 GCA_964541355.1 uncultured Candidatus Obscuribacterales bacterium | reverse complement strand
TGTTTCTGCTCTTTGGTCAGGTTCTTGAATAATTCCAGATCCTTATTAAGATTGGTGCCGAACTGTTCTTTGTATTGATTTTGAAGTTGATCGATCTCATCCTGTTTTAACGTGCTGAGAATGTTGCGAGCGATCTGAAGGTTTTGGTCCACATCCTTTCCGTTATGGATGGCGGTAAGTGCAACTCTTAAATCGGAAGTACTTTTCGCATCGTCCGAGCGATCGAGCATCGTGAATGCTTTTTCAAGCGCGACTCCGGATGTGTTTTTTGAAAGATAAGTGTGTAAATCGCAGCGGTTGTGAACGCGAGGGAAATTCTTTAGCAGGTACTGGCGATACTCGAACGACTCCTTCTCGAGCAAGTCGCCTGCAGCGCTTGGATTATCGTGAATCTTTCCGCACATTTCGTCGGCGCGTTTACGGTCGAAGAATTGCTCGGGAGAGCCGTCAAGCTTCTGAATGTAGCATCCTGCGGGAGTTTCCTTATGAAGCGTTCCAAAGTCGTCCACTCTAAATACGCAATTCAAGCTGTTACCGCTTGTTTCGTCATACCAGTCACCATTGTTTTTATTTACATATTTGTTTCCATTCATGGTGACGCTTGCCAGACCGCCTTTCAGCTCGTCTGACCACGTGTAGGAGCGACGCACACCTTTGGGATCGATGGAGTCGATCAATCGGTTCTTTTCGTCATAGTGACGGGTGAGCATTCCTTTTCCTACACTTTCGCGAACGATCGCGTGTCCGTCCAGAAGCTCGGTGTTGAGCCGGCCTCTACTGGAGAGCCAGTGCAGGCGACCGTCTTGTGTGAGGGTTACCTCTCCGCGGAAAGTTGTAGCTTCCTTGGCGTCGGTTGATTTCCAAACACCATCACCTGTTTTTCTCCAGGTGGCTTGATAATTTCCACCTTCATATTTGACCTCATTGAGCTCGCCCTTCTCGTCGCGACCGAATTTTCTAATCTGACCGCTAGCATCTACTGTTTGAGTGATTGCGCCACTTGCGTCGGTCATCACCACGGCGCCCGAGGCATCCTGCTTTTCGTATCCTTTCAATTGGAACAGGTCGTATTTTGCCACCCAACCGTCAGTTCTGATTTTGCGCTGATGCAGCGCTGATCCTGGTTCCGTCTCGACTCTTGTTCCGTCTGATTCCAGGCGGATATCCAGGTTGTGCGTCTGTTTGGTTCTGGTGTTCTGCCATTGATGCTCTGCTGTTTTTTTCCAGGAGTTGCCGTGGGCATCCTGGAAAGCGATCAGTTCTCCCTTCTCGTCGTGCTGATACCTGGTCGCACCTGCGGTGTTATGAGTTTCAGTAACCTGCCATGCTCCATTCGGCAACTGCTTACTGACCACAGTGGAGTCGTCGTTCTTTGTGTGTGATCTGATGTTCTTGACCGGATTGGTGGCTATGAGACTTCCGTCTTTAGCTACTTCGAATCGGCAGGCGAAGGTTTTTTCAGAGTCACCGACTCTCCAGTTGATACCATCGCTAGAGGTAAGCGCCGGTTTACCGGCGTCCTGTATGCCGATTAAGGTTCCATCCTCAGAATACGACAACGATTTCTTATTGCCGTTTTTGCTTATGATCTCTTTGATGCGTCCTGTATTTTCATCGAACAGGACTCTGGCACCATTGTCATAAACGCGATAGAGCTCTTTATTCGGAGATTCTGGATTGATGAGTGAAACTGAACGATCGGTATTGCGCTGGAGCAAGTAGCCATTGTCGGTTTGGAACGCATAGGAGCCGTTGTCGCCGATAACAAGCTTGCCTGAGACCTTTAGGTCAGTCCCTTTCAGCTGGTAGGTGTTGCCGTCTGTCGATACCCACTCTGCGCCGTCGGATTCTGCGACTCTGCTTACAAAGCCTTGTTTCGATCGTTCGAACTCGACAGATCGACCGTTGAAGAACTGGATTCTCTCAACCTCTCCGGATTTGTTGGTCAGCAATGTGCATTCTTTGCCGCGAGCCTGATTGTTTTCTAGATGTATCTCATCCAGGTTGCACCATGTCAGGATCGGAACTATTTCTCCGTTGGCGGACTCATACAGATGTTCACCTTTGTTACTGCCGGCATCGAGCTGAATTGGCAAAACCGAGAGGTTTTGATTCTCTGCCGGCGGGGCGAACGGGTTGTCTACCTGAAGCCAGAACTGCTCATCGGCTTGATCGTTGTCTGTGGTTGAAGAAGGAAGGGACCTGTCCTCCAACAGGTCCATCGATTCCTTCATCAGTTTCTCGTTTGTATCGGATTGGTTGGAGAAATCGAAAAAGTTGATTGTGTCGCCGTAATCGTTTGGTTGTACGCCGCTGTTGTCTTGTTCTATGGCAGTGTTTTTGCTCATGGAAGCCCATCTCCCGTGTCTGGCCCCGTCCTGCGACAAGATTCACAGAATTTTGGGAGGCAATTCGGCAGGAATTTGGAAAATTTTGGGAGAGTCTCGCTCTGGACCTCTTATCCGTCGCGAAGAAGCGGAATCTGAAACCAGAAAGTGCTGCCCTGGTCCTCGACGCTTCGGACGCCGATTACGCCACCGTGCGCTTCGACAATCGCCTTACATATAGCCAGACCCAGTCCGGTTCCCTGTTTCACACGGTCCCTGGCGTTCGACACTTGCTTGTACCGCTCGAAGATTCGATTCTGCGCCGCTTCCGGTATACCAGGTCCGTGATCGGTAACGCTAAATCTTATTGAGTCGTTTTGCTCAACTGCTTCAATTTCGATCGAACTTTGCTCGGGAGAAAACTTGATTGCGTTTGATAATAGATTGATCAATACTCTGACAAGTCGATCTTCATCAGCGAAAATAGCTATTCCGCATTCCCTGGCGTAGAGGTCGATCTTCTCAATATCGGCGCTGGCTCTCACTGCATCAATAGAGCTGCTGATTGCTCGATCAACAGGAAAACGCGTGATACGCAGGTCGATCTCCCCGGCTTCGATTTTTTCAAGATCCAACAATTCGGAGATCAACATAGTCAGTCTCTTTACGCTCGATTGTGCACGCTGGAACCTAACTTTCGTAGCATCTGAGATCGCACCGAGGCTACCGCTTTGCACAAGCTCGAAGGTGGAGCCTATAGACATTAAGGGGCTGCGCAAATCGTGACTCAGCATGGCCACGAAGTCCTGCTTGGCTTGCTCCAGTTGCTTGTACGCAGTGATATCGTGTCCAACTAAAATATAGACCTTGATCTTCGGATCCCAATTCAGAGACCATTGAAAGATTTTGATGGAGTCGTTCGTTGACAACATCTCCAGCTCGAAATCATGTCTGGCACCATCGCTGAAACTGCCATTTTTCAGAACATCGAGCATCCAATCTCTTTGTCCGGTGCTCACATACTCTATGAAGCGACTTTGCTCCACTTCTTTGCCCTGACTGATTGTAGTTTGAAAAGCCTTATTCGCTCTCGTAATTCGACCGGCACTGTCCATCGCGAAAACAGCGTCGCCAGCGTTGTCAAAGTTAGCGCTTTCACGATCTAAAGACTCACGCAGCGCGGTGGCGACGTGAAAAAAGTCTTCGTCGAACTCGGCGATCTCATCCTGGCCCTTCGTCGATTGCGTGAAAGACTTGCCGAGAGCCAGCCGGAGACTGTTATCTTTCAGCGATGCGATCCGCTGAATTATGTCCTTGCTGAAACAGGTGGCGAGAAAAGCGGTTAGTATGATGTTGCCGAACACTGACAGAATAAGCCAGGCTCGTACGAGAAAGCCTGCTTCAGTCCTCTGACTTTTGATCTCCTTGTCCACTTCATCCTGATAAATGAGCAGACGGGATATCGGCTCTGTGACATCGACTATTCTTTCATTGAGCATTATTCCAAGAATGGCCTGTTCTGGTCCGGATATATATGTCAGATTCGAAGCTTTTTGAGCGTTCTCCATTAGATTGCAGACGTTGTCGACACCCAACTCCAAGTCATTGAGAGCTTCAAGCTGGCGAGGATCGCTGCTGTACCAGCTTTTCTTGAGCTGACCCATCATCGATCTTGTTGAACTAGACAGCGCTTTGCCTTCTTCTACCAGCTTCGGCTCTGGTTTGATTGTAATTTCGGCACCCAACCAGGCGGCTTCGTTGCACTGATATGTAATCTTGTCCATCAACTCTTTTGCCGCATTGGAGCGAATCTGTTTTTCTACCTCTTGCGATTCTCGATCGTGAAAGAAGAGGAAGACCAGTACGAACAGAAGCTCGA
The DNA here is from genome assembly GCA_964541355.1 of uncultured Candidatus Obscuribacterales bacterium. Classification (GTDB taxonomy): domain Bacteria; phylum Cyanobacteriota; class Vampirovibrionia; order Obscuribacterales; family Obscuribacteraceae; genus JADYXR01. The sequence goes on along the minus strand of CAZISK010000291.1, from coordinate 4,516 downwards.
AGGCAAGCGGTATTGCCACAATCAAGAGCCACTTTCTCATGATGCTCATTGATCATTTCCTCTTCGGAAAAGCTCATAATGATCTTTGTCGGCGGACTTTATGAGGAACCAAAATGTGCTGCCCACCCCGACTTTACTGCGTACTCCCACCTCACCGCCGTGTGCTTTCACAATCGCTTTGCAGATCGTCAACCCCAAACCGCTTCCCGTGCGCTTGTTTTGTGCAGGGTTGATTACCTGTTTGTATCTGTCGAATAACCGGTCGAGCTCTTCTTCTGGAATCCCTGGCCCCTGATCTGTCACTTCGACTTCGGTATAGCCACCAGTCTCTTGTGCTTTGATTAACACCGTAGTCCCTTTCTCGGAGACGTTAATCGCGTTTGACAGAAAGTTGATCAGAACTCTGCTCATTCGCTGTTCATCCGCAATTACCACAGCGTCTGAAGGACGATACTCGATGGCTACTCCTTTTTGATTGGCTAGAGCTTGAATTGCGTCTATAGAAGTTGTTACTATTCTAGTAAGCGGTACCGCAGCTAGTGCTACCTCCATCTCTCCGGCTTCAAGCTTCTCCAGATCGAGAAATTCGTTGATCAGGCTAACAAGCCTATTGGTGCTTCGCGATGCGAGCGTCAGAACTTCGCGGCAATTCTCTGGTAGCACTTCCAATTTGCCATCAATAGCGATATCCAGAGTTATGCTTACTGCCGAGAGAGGCGAACGCAGATCATGGCTCAACATCGCCACAAAGTCCTGCTTCGCTTGCTCCATTCTTTTGCGTTCCGTTGTGTCGTGGAACACGCAATAGTGGGTTCTACGGGAATTTTCCCAACGTACGGACAGGACGTACTCTCGCACTGTTCCATCAACCGAGTCCAGTCGCAGTTCCAACTGTCCTTTCTGCTCGGCATCTATACGGACGTCCTGGAGGAAATCAACAACACTCTGTCGATCGCCTTCGTGTACGAATTCGGATATCGCGTGACCAATCGTGTCGGCCTCTTTGTGACCAAGCGTCTCTTCGAATCTGCCGTTGATTCTTTCGATCTCGCCCTTCTCGTTGAGGCAGCAGATGATGTCAGCTGCATTATCAAACATCTCTTTTTCACGTGTAAAAGATTCTCTGAATAAGGTGGCAACCCGATAGAATACGTTGTCCAGCTCTGCCAGCTCGTCCGATCCGCACAGAGACGGTAGCAGCTCTTGTCCAGCGGCAAGCCTGTGACTGTTCTTCTTCAAGTGACGAATGCGCTTGACGAAGTTGGTGCTGAATCCGATAGTGACTCCGGCCGCGACGACTATGCTAAGCAGCACGCCGGTCAGTATCCATGCGTTCAAATCAGCGTTGACTTGGTTGCGATCGGTCAGCAGTTTTCCCGCCCTATCCGATCGGACTTGAAAGATTGCATTGGCGCTATTGAGGAGGCGTTTGAATTTGCTCCTGACACTCGAGAAGGCCATGAGCTTTTTCTTAACATCATGTGACTCAGTAAATAGAGTACTTTTCGAGAGTTTGTTGATCTCATCTATGTATTCGCGATATTCGTTCTCGAACTCTTTTATACCTTCGCGATCAGCTCCTGCAGCTTCCTTTAGCTCCTGAATCCTATCTAGTCCGCCCTTCATGTCTCGCTCTAATTTCTTTCTGGATGCATCACTCTTAATTTCGGTCACGACGGTCAGCTCGCTTGCTTTGGCAAGGCAGCTGGTCGAAAATCCAAGCACTTTATAGGTCGAGACCCTCATCTGAGCGATTCGAAAATGCTCATTGACAGCGGCTTCTTCCTTCGCCAGCATTCCGAACAGCACGGTGATGAACGCTAGCTGGAAGACTAGCGGGATGATTATCAGAATCAGTCCCTGATTAGATAGCTTCATTCTATCCAGATTGCGTGGCTGTTATTGTTTTTCACCCAGGATTTGCCATGACGAATCGCTGGCTTTTCCAACTCTTTTCAATCATTCTCCCAATTCTCTCCAAATTGCCTGTCAGTATATCGGCACTGAACGGTGCGGTTCGGTGGTGCTCCTGATAGAAGAAGGGCGAGGGAGGGATCAGGATGACGATTGTTAAACGGCTTATAGAGGTGAGACGCGAGCAAATCCTGAAGCAGTGCGCAGACATGTTGCCCATTATGCTGTTTGCCGATGTACAGGCGAGTGCAGCAAATAATGGTGCATATGGTATCACTCCTAAATGCGAGCTGCATTTGATGGAGGCGCTTTTCACCGATTCAATGGACCCAGTCTCGCTTGTCGAACGCCTGTGTCCGATTGCCGATGATCGAGCATATGATTTTTCTCCCGCCCTGTAGTAAGGAGGTCTGGTGGGTTGGCGTATACGGGATGCGCCAACTCGCTGCCTCTCTTCGGTTGTATGGCGGAGGAGCAAATGGAAAAGCTTCTGATACTTGAATACATGGCAATGAGGACGAAGCTGCGTAAGCTCTCAACCGCATATCGGCTGCTGCTGTTTCGATTATGCGTTTTGACTCCACTCGCGGTGCTCTTTATCGTCGCGTTTATAACCAGTGCAGGACTGCGAACATGGTGTGGAGACAACTATGGTCTTTCGGGCGAATGCTCTTCTGCGTTGCATCCTCTCGACTACAAGTTCAATGCTTTCATGTGCAAAAACGGGACGCAGAGCTTTAACCTCGATGAGAATTCGCTTCTTGAGAAGGTTTATCACCTCGAAAAAAGGCTGGATACGTGCGAGAAAAAGCTTCAGCGACTCTCTGCTGCAGGTAAGCTATTGTGCCGAGTCATATGTAGTACACGCGGTCAGTGGAGCCGGCATGCCAAAAATGAATCCGATGGACTGAGCAATGCGGTTAGCGGCATTCTGTCCGAACATGCAAATGCAGGCATGGATCGCGATAACGGGTGCGGAGCGGCGGCGGCAACTAAAGAGCGCCATGCAATTACTCTGGCGATACGAGAGTTGCAGGAGTCCTTATCACGGCCATCCGTGTCGAAACAAGAGCCGATGACCCCGTTTGCGGACGCGAGCCCGCCTGTCGACGTTCTTCCGTTACAGATTACAAACCGATGAATCGATTTCTGAAACCGAGTTGCCGCTCATAGACAAGATTGGTATTGTATCTATGCATTTGAGAGGACAACAAGGGGGCGGCGAGAATGCCAAGAATTCTTCTTGTCGAAGACGATTCAGAGTTTGCAGAGAAAGTGAACATGCTGCTCTCTCTTGAGCGCTATGTTATCGATGTTATTCCGAATGGCGCCGATGCAATGTATGCATTGAAGAACTCAAGCTACGACTTGTTGATTGTTGATTGGCATCTGCCCGAGGTAACCGGTGTAGAGATAGTAAAACGTTATAGAGCGTTGGGAGGTGTCGCACCAATTCTGATGCTCACTGGCGAGACGTCGATGGATTCTAAGGAGTCTGGTTTGGACTCCGGGGCGGACGACTACCTTACTAAGCCATTTCATGTTAGAGAGCTGCTCGCGCGTGTTCGTGCTCTCCTTCGACGTCCTAAAGACTTCGCCGGAGAGGAGCTGGCGGTCGGCACGATGCATATGGATTTGAAGTCTCACAAAGTGACCAATAACTCTCGCGAAATTCAATTGTTACCTTTGGAGTTCAACCTGCTCGAGTTCTTTCTGCGTCACCCAGACGAAGTCTTTAGTCTGGAAGCGCTACTTTCCCGGGTATGGCCATCCTCTTCCGAAGCATCTACTGAGACGGTTCGGACGTATATCAAGACCCTGCGTCAGAAGGTCAACAGTGAGGACTCGTCGGTCAGCCTCGCCAATGTGCACAGCGTAGGCTATAAGTTGGATACGAAAAAGTAGCTCCGCTCTGTATTCTCTTTGCACATCGCCATTTTCATTTCTGGAATCGCAGAGCCTTCGAGTTGTACTGGACTGCGGAACATTTGGGTCCGTTTGTCAGCGCTTGCCAAGCTCATTTCTGCGGATTAGAGATTGATCGTTGCGTTCGGTCGATTGAAAAAACTGCGTTGCTACTTTCGTTTCAATCTCTTGTCAAGCAATCTATACAGATCAATGACCAGTTGCCGGCTTTCCCTGGTCGCGCCCGGTTGTTCCAGATACTTTATCGCTTTGTCGACATTGATCTTGGCAGCTGGCAATTTATTCTGATGTACCTGTGCAAGTGCGAGATTTGCCAGTACCTGCGCTTGTTCTCCAGGCGGACAGGTTGGATCGTTCTGATACACTTTGTTCGCTCTGGCAAATTGTTTTTCTGCCATCGACCAGTTATTGACTGTCGCATACATAAAGCCGACATTCTTTGCTGCTGCTGCTACACGAGGACTATCCGCCCCCTCGATCGCGACAAGATCTTCGGTCAGTATTTCGCCTTGTTTAGCAGCTTCCTCTGATTTACCGATTTTATTGAGAATAGCGACCAAACCGAATTCTGTATCCAACCAATCTGTATTAGCTTTGGAGCTCGTTTGTTTCAAAATAGATAGACTCTTTTTAAAATAAGTTACCGCGTTCGGCAGGTCCTGTCGTGCGGAGAAAA
>CAZISK010000290.1:0-8731 GCA_964541355.1 uncultured Candidatus Obscuribacterales bacterium | reverse complement strand
GTGCGTTCCGATTGCATCTATGGTTGCAGGAGTAACCTCTCTCGTCAGAAGAGCAACATGCTCTTTTGTCCAGTAAGGTGCGATTTTGAATAGACCTTCGACGGCGCGCGGGTTGTCGCGGTTGAAGGCTGTCAACAAAGAGTGCCGCACTCGTTCGTTGTAGTCTGGGTTTGTCAGATAACCGTTGAATGCTCTTCTTTGACTCAAAAGAACAACGTCAGAAAGTGTCAAGAGGCGGTAACCTCTATCGATGAAAGTGCGGTCCAACACGGGATCAGTAAGCGCTTTCAAGACAAGGGTGCGATTGTCAGCGGTTTTAACCAACCTAGTCAGCGCCTTTGAAGCGAGTTCGCTACATTCAATGCTGTCGCCGGGGGCGGTCGAAAGGAAAGACAGGAATCGTGCCGCCGAAGCGCTGCCGTTGCCCGCGAGTCCTTCAGACTCGAGGATCAGGTTGTCTAGGAGCTTCCGTTGCGGATGCTCCATCTGCATTATCGCTTCCAGCTGCACGTAGGCATTTCTTGCCAGGGTGCGGTGTGGACTTCGGTTGTCGGTAGTGATCAGTGCGGTGAAATAGCCTCTCGTCAACGAGGCGAAATTTTTCGATGCTGTCTCTTTGTCGAGCTCTATGTCTTTTCCAATGAGCTGGTCGAGAAGTTTTTGTGAGACTTCTTGCAATCCTGTGTCTGAACCCAGGGAGATGTGCGCCATGAGCTCCGCATCTTTGGCGGTGAGACCGTTTGCGAGGACACGGCTCTTTAGGCCTTCGAATGCCTGGAGCCGCAGTTGCTCAGCCTGTTCAGTGTTAAGCCTGGACAGGTCTATGCGTGCCGGTGGTAATAGAAACTCGGAGTCGTTTACTTTTCGCCAAGCTTCTTCGGCTTTGGAATCCGAGCTTACTGCTATCAGTCTGAGCGCTTGTTGGGCTGATGGATTACCTTCGAGCGCCATTTTGGAGAGGCTCTTGAGCGCTTCGGATGCGCTACCCGGATCTTGCAGATCGCGCAGCTTTGTTTGTGTTTCTGCCCATCGATCCCAGTCTTTTTTGATCAGAGAGTCCGGGACTCGATTGAGCGCTTTGCGAAAATCTTCAATCTGCTCGAAGCTGGATTGGTTTGACAAACCCTGTACTAGAGCCATTGTTTGAAATACAGAGATGCTTTCTTGCAGAACTTTATTGGCTTGCCAGAGTTTCGAAATCTCCTTGCACTCTTGTTCCGTCAGCTTGCTCAAGCGTTCCGGAGAGGTGCTGCCCAGCACCTTCTCCACTGCCGACAGAGCTTCGTTTGCAAGTAGTGGGCTGCCTTCCCTCAGCGCCACTAAGTCTTCGATCGATTGACGGAACCAAATCGGCTCCTCTTCGCCTTTGGCATTGATCACACAGGCGATAGGCTTCAGGTCCTTGATCAAACTTCTCAGCTGGCGGTCCTCGAGGGCGAGAGTGTTCCATTCCAGCATGTCGATCGCTGAGCGTCTTTCCCCCCTATTGGTTCCTTCTGCCACAATGGTCTGAAACGCCTTTTGCAAACGTGCTACATCACTGTTCCAATTGCCCTGCACATTGGCCAGTGCCGTGTCTACCTCCATCTCCCAGCCCTGCTTTTTCAGAGTTTCGAGATACTCTTTAGCCGCTTGGCAGACGATGTCGCCAGGAACCGTTCTGGCGTCGTCGATTCTGCCGGGCTGGCCTACCGGCAGCTCTCCGATTTTTAGCATGCTGGCCAATCTGCCGAGGTGCTGCTTGAACTCAGCTTCGGTCTGTTGATCTATCTGACCGGATTCTCGCTGACGCTTGAGCTGTTCTGACAGGTCTGAGACGGTGAGGACTTGAGATAGGAAGCGGACTTCCCGCAAGCGCCGTGCGGCGTTGTCGTCGTTGGTCCTTCTCACAACATCGCCTAACTGATCGACATAGATGGTCCCTCTATCCCTGCTTAACAAAAGAAAGGCGGCCATTTGGTCATCGCCTGCTACATTCTGATTCAACCTAATTGTGCGCATGAATGATGGAACAAGCTGCTTCAACCTATCCGACGAAAGCGGTTGTGTGCCGTTCGGCGCTGCGTCTGTAGAACCAAGTGGGGCGACGTCGCGCCGTGCGCCGGGATGGAGTGGAGCACCACTACCCGGTGCGCCAGGATGATGTGGAAGTGGCGGTGCGCCATTACCTGTCGGTTGTCCATTTGGCGCGACCTTGACTGGAGCAGGTAGTGCGCCGTCCAGGGTAAGCGGAAGCGGTGTCGATCCTGTCGCTATGCCGTCAAATTTCAGAGGAGGAATCGTCACCGTATCTGGTGCCGGACCATCGTTTGTATCGAAATTCAATACTGGCAACGATGAGACGGCAAACTGTGGCGTCTTATCGGTAACATTGGGGTCGATTCCATTGGCATCGCCCTCATCGACAACAAGCTCGGGCAAAAAAGGATCACACTCACGGGGCTGAATGTTACTGCCTGTCAGAAGCTCTGTTCTAAACAGGCTGGCAACGCGTGATCCTTCTCCAAGGCTAAGCTCGTTTTGTCCCAGGTCAATCTGGAACTTGTTTTCAAATTGGTTGTTTGTCATGTTTTAGGTAGTAACTCGGACGTCGTAGCTGTTGTCCGACTGAGTGGTAACGCCGATGCTCTCAAGGAGCGGATCCAGACCGCGTGGACGAAAGTGTCCTTCAGCAGTCGATATGCGATGTTTCTGTATGAGCGGTGTCCGTAATTCGATCCTAAAATGCGGGTGTTACGAAAGTGTTAAGTGCCACCCTGGACCTGCAGCGGCCTGGTCTTTTGGGTATTTGAAGTGACACAAGCGAGACACCGTGTGCTTTGCAGGAGCATGCAGGACGATTTGTATCCTCCATGGAGTATCGAAATCTTGAAGAGTGTGAACGAAGGCGTGAATTACGAAATGGTGCGGCATGTATTGTCTTCCTGTAGGCGATTTGTAGGCGGAAATTAAATTATTGATGTCGGCTTGAACCATTTGCCGCTGCCAAAAATTTCTATCTAATAGGAGAAGCGAGCCCACGTTTTAGTCTATCTGTTCCGTGCCGCTCTGATCTCTGTGTATGAGGGCTGATGGTAAGCTCACGGTGACGTTGCTCAACCATGTCTTTTCTAATTGATGTAATCGGTGTGTCATGCCATTCAGCAAGATGCCCACTGATCAGATAACGGTAATTTTGCTTTGTGTCTCGTTATTGACATCGAACGGCTTCGGATCCACATGCCTTCCATCACGAGCGCAATTCTCGATCTGCTCGGTTTAAACGAGAAACAGTTGATGTTCATCAGGGAAATCGAACAGACGGACGTCACTCAGCTCATGATCGCCGCCGCTTATTTTCGCAACGGCAGAATCATGCACAGACGTGTGCCACCAATTAAGCCACCGGACAGACACCATGATAGTGGTGCTACGTTATCCACGAGTCTTGCACAAAGCTCCTGATACAGGTTATGCCCGTTTCATAAGCGCTATTTTGCACCTCCGTAACAGAGTTCGTTTTATGCTTTCAGCATCAACAGAGAGCAAAGGATGGAGAAACCTATCATGGCGGAGATGGACAGGGAATTAGTTGATACCTCGCAAAAACAAGCAGCCGGCACGAACTCCTTTTGGAGTGAGATTTATCGATCGCTCGTGCCACCAGATCCTTCTGGCTCGAAGCCCAACGAAATGCCGAAGAGTCAAGATAACATTCCGACAGATTCAACATTGAGTTCTCCAAGAACAGATTTTCCAAGTTTCGCCTACACACAATCGCAAGTCGGCTTGTTTGTAGATTTCGGACAACTACCCCAAAGACAGGACAGATTCAACGATTCTCGAAAGCCCAAGGAAAAAATGGTCGAAAAACCAACGCCAAGTCAGGGAGAGACAGGTTATGTCTTGCTTCCGGTATTGTACAGCGAATGCGCTCCTCTACCGGAAACCTCGCCCACAGTGGACAACCCTGGTCTGCCAGCAGCGTCGGCAGGAGCCCAGCCAGATGCACCGCCTGCAGTACCGGCTGAAGCACCCCCTGCAGTCAATGGCGATCAAAAACCGAGCTGGATCCAAAGCGTCCGTAACGAAATACTGCAACAAGCAGTATCACAACTCTTGAAGGACTTTGGTAGTGAGGAATTCGAGGTCCGAGAAGCCGCTGAGAATTTAGCCAAGACACTTCCAGCGGCTGCAATTCCTATGCTGACAAAAGGTCTGACGAACGAGATGCCTGAAGTGAGAATGCGTGCACACACAGCCTTAGTAGCGATCAAAGTGACTTCGGCGAATAGAACTATACAAGCCGTAAAGGAGATTACGACGGAAATTACCAATCTCTGCAATAGTAATAGACTGTCAGATGATATGCGAACGCAAATGGAACCAATGATCGCCAGGGCCGATGCAATTTCGATTTCGGAAGATGAAATCAATTACGCCCTGAAGTTAGTACCGAATCCCGGGTATTTCAAACCGGGAAGTTCTAAAGCACAATTTCTGCGGGATGATATCAAAGGAGCAAACGACCTGAAGAGTGCACTCAGACTCTGGTATGCATTGAGGCTCTCAGAAAACGATCAGCCGGGTGATCGCGAAAAGGCTATTAGACTCATGCAAGAAGCTGTAGCACTGCCAGGCTGGAAAAAATGTCCAGGTTTGATTACGGGAGCCATCGATAGACTTGGGATTAAACTCGAAGCTCTACCGAAGGAACTTCAGGATGCATACAAGAATGCGTATAAGTGATCGATGACTACCAGCAGCTGACTCTACTTGAGCAGGACTGATCAACATTTCGGGAGCTGTTCAGGAAGCTCGAATTCATGAAGTTCGCCAAGCCCTCCGTAAAGTCTGGTTGACACTGTCGTTTTAACGTGCTCGTGCAGATCAATTCGATTTCTCACCTGCTGCGTCGATATCATCCGCCGTCGGTCTTCCGACAATTTAGCGAAGGAGGCGCAAGCGGTTTCATCGAGATTCTGCTAGATTGCTCAGTTAGGCATCTCCAAACAGAGCGGTCTTCAACCCCTCCAATGACAAGAAGCATAGTCAAGAACCTGTGTAAGCGCGCTCGCTACGATGCAATCGTGGTCGGCAGCGGACCGAATGGGCTGGCCTGCGCAATCTCGATGATTCAAGCCGGCGGCTCCGTGCTGCTTGTCGAAGGACAATCAACCGCAGGAGGTGGTTGTCGAACGTTGGAATTGACTATCCCGGGCTTTAAACATGATGTTTGTTCCGCTGTACACCCATTTGGAATCGGCTCACCGTTTTTTAGAACGATGCCGCTGGCAGACTTCGGTTTGCAATGGATCAACCCGGAAGATGCCTACGTTCACGGCATCGAACCTGATAAAGCGCTTGTAGTTCAGCGCGATCTTTCGGCAACCGCTCAAAATCTGGGGGAAAACGGAGACTCGTTTCAACAGCTCATAGAGCGCATTCTTCCGAATTGGGATCAACTCTCAGACCTTATGTTGCATCCGATGAAACTCGTCGGTTACCCGATTCCGATGGCAAAATTCGGAATACGTGCCCTGCTTTCAGCCCGCCAACTTGCCGATTGGCTTCTGGTGGGAAGGGAAGCAAAGGCAGTTTTTGCAGGAGTGGCAGCTCATTCGGCAACAAGACTGGATGCTCCCTGCACTGCATCCGTAGGGCTTGCGCTTTCGGTTGCCGCGCATGCTGTCGGCTGGCCAATTCCCGCTGGCGGTGCGCAGTCCCTGACCGATAGCCTGGTTAGCTATTTCAAGTCACTCGACGGCGAGCTTGTACTTGACTGTCCGGTTCGCGCCTTGAGCGATCTGCCTGCCTGTAGCTTCCTTTTTCTCGACGTTACTCCAGGACAGCTTGTTAAAATTGCAGGAGACGCGCTATCGAGCAGTTACAAATGCCGCCTTCAGTCATACAGCTACGGACCGGCTTCCTTCAAAATGGACTGGGCTCTGGAGGGACCAATTCCCTGGAGCTCTCCTGATTTTGCGCGGGCACCGACGGTGCACTTGGGCGGCGACTTTGACGAGATTGCGCAATCGGAGCTTCTGGTATCGCGCGGACAGCTGTCTCGATCGCCATTCGTACTTCTGGCTCAACCAAGCCAGTTCGATAAAAGCCGCGCGCCTGACGGGAAACAGGTCGTCTGGGCCTATTGCCATGTATCGTTGGGTTCCGAGTTGGATGCAAGCGATCTGATCGAGTCGCAGATCGAGCGCTTTGCGCCCGGTTTTCGAAGCAAGATATTGGCGCGATCGATTCTGAAGCCGAAAGACCTGGAGAGACTCAACGAAAATCACGTGGGTGGAGATATCAACGGCGGAAGTCTGCGCATGCCTCAATTGCTGACGCGACCGATACCACGATTGGTACCATACAAAACAGCTCTCCCGAACGTTTATCTGTGCTCTTCTTCCACCCCTCCCGGCAGCGGAGTGCATGGAATGTGCGGCTACTACGCAGCCTGGTTCGCGCGCAACGTCGGCTCGAAAAATCGCATGGCGATTCCATAGCGGAGCTTTCCAATACGCGAGCACGAAGAAGCCGGTCGCAAGAGTGATATAGAACCATTTGCAAAGTGCAACTCCGAAGTATTCTCCTCCATGTCAGCCTCTGTTGTGGACGCCAAGGTCAGAAAATCTGTCTTGATTATCAATCCATTGTCGACCATTTTTTCAGTTTAGCCATCCCGCTTATGGCTTTCACCCAGAGGGACTAGTCTTCTGCCAGCGGGTGAGTCAACCATGGCAAAACACATCAAAAGCAAGGTATAAATAGGCGCTACTGGTAGAGGTCAATCGCGATTCACCCGATCCTTTCACTGAGCGTCTATAAAAGGTTTAACAGCTGGCTCGACTGGATTATCCTCGGTTGCGCAATCTTCAGCCCCTCATTTGTCATGATTGTCGGCGTGTTGAGCACTGATGATGAGAGCTATCGTGCGTCGTTAGCAGTCCGAACGTTCGAAATGTTTAGCGATGCCAGATTTTTAGCTATTCTCGCCTACGTGATCTCAAACGAAAGACTGATCGGAAGACGCAAGTCAAGTCCGGACAATTCAACTTCGCCACAGAATTACCTGCGTACGAAATGGATTTCGAGTTCGAGTCGCGTAGCGTCAGTCTTGTTTGCCGGAGAGCTGGTCTTTCAGTTAACCTCGCTTGGAATGGGCATTAGAGAGCGTGTTTTCGACATTTTTACTTTGATTGAACTGGTATTTAATTCGATCAGCTATTCGGCACTCATGGTTGCAGTCGGCTGTTTGCCTGTCGTGCTGGGCGCTTCAATCTATCTGGCACTGGCGACGCTTATCAGCATTTGTACAGCAACGGCAGCATCGAGCACCAAAAATGTTCCTGAATTTCTGCAAAGTATCGCTCTTTGGATCAGCTATTGGTTGGGGGATTTCGTATACCCAACCATTGATATATTTTCGGTTCTCGCCAGTGTATCGTTGAACATCACGCCGCTGATCGTCTATCTTTCCAACATCGTCGTCTACCTGGCTTTAGCCCTGCTGATCTTACGTAAGAGAGGCTCTCCATGTTAGTAAAGAAAACAGAACTACCTGTCCCGGCATTGATTTTAGCACTACTAATAGTATCACTAACTGCGAGAATCGGAGCCAAACTCTGGGACAAAGTCAGCCTCGAGTCGCAGAGCGGACTGCACTGGAAGGCGGCAGATACAACCAAGCTCGATAGTGACGATGCAAAAAAACTTTTGTTGATCAATTTCACGGACAATGGCTCGCAGCCCTGTATAGACGTGAAGAGAACGGTGTTTTCAAACAGAGACGTGATTTCACTTTTGAACGAAAAGTTTGAATGCATAAAAGTCGTAACTAGCATCCACGAAGAGAACAACGCCCAGCTCATGTCCAAATACGATATCCAGCATTTGCCGGCGATCGTTGTAGCGCTTCCTGACGGTTCTGAGATCAGCCGGCATGTCGGCTACTTGAATGCTAGACAGCTGCTGCACCTTCTCAACGAAAGCATAGAAAAAACGGAGTTCGCACACGCACAATCTCTTATGATCAAGGGTCGGTTCGTAGAAGCTGAAAGGCATCTGCTCCCGCTTTCCGACATCGATTGGACACTATATGGACCCAAGCACACAGCCATGCTCTACTGGCACATACTGAGAAGTCGCGGAAAAACAGATGAAGTCAGGCGCGTGCTCGATAAGGCTGAAGACTATGCATTGCGGAACGCGAAGGGCTACGTGTTTGACGAATGGCCTCGACAGCATTTTCAGTTTATGCGAGGCGAGCGCACGGATGCAGAGCTCACACAGCAGAGTTCCAAGCACTCGAAGTACGACTACAGCGATGCACTTTGCGCAATTGCACTGAAACAACTCCAAAATGGAGACAAAGAAAGAGCAAAGTACGATTTTCTATCCGTCATGAAAGCCGGCTGCACGCGCACGTTTTCGTATGATCTGGCACAACGCTATTTGCAAGCGCTAACGCCGGACAAGGCACAGCCGTAACGGAAGAATCAGTTATTTTCTCTGTACTGAATCGGGCTTAACTGCGCGATACTCAGGTCTGGGTGCCGTCATGAAACCGGCTCCGTGCTCCTTCACTTCGTAAAATGCTCCGCTCTTATCGCGGAATATTTTGCGGGAGCCATCGTGGCCAACTTCGGTCCACTTGAGTTTTCCGAACGCCTTTGCGTTGTGGAACTGAGACGGCGGCAGCATATTTGCTTTACCTGTTTGCAATAGAGTTAGAACCTCAAAAATTTCA
>CAZISK010000289.1:0-8738 GCA_964541355.1 uncultured Candidatus Obscuribacterales bacterium | reverse complement strand
TTTCTACTAAGAGCTCCGCCGCCTCCTCCCCCGCAATCACTCTCTGCACACTGCTTCCAACCAACTCCAGCGGCGTGTAGCCCAGAACCGTCACGCTCGACGGGCTCACCGCGGTAAATTGCCCTGCCCTATCGAGCGAGCAGATAACATCCACGGCGTTGGCGATCATGGCGCTCTCGTGCTGCTCCAATTCCTGAAGCTTCCTGGTCATTTCGTGAAAAGCTTCGTCAAAATGAGAGATCTCATCCTTGCCTTCGATTGGCGCCAGTAGCGGTTGGCGCTCTGAAAATCTCTGTGCGTTAGCAGAGAGAATCTCGAACTTTTCCAGGATCGTTTTCGAAAACGCAAAAGCGGTAATTAGCGCGATCACAGTATTGATGACAATCCCCGCGAGCAGGAGCTCCGAGATCATAAGCCTGGATCGCTCGATATCTTCAGGAGATGCTTTCTGTGCCGCGGATTCACGATCGTTGATCGCTCTCAGCTGCTGCGCGAGCTCCTCCAGCGTCTCCTGCATTTTCACTCTAGACTCCCGAGCAGTAGCAAAACCGCTCAGGTTGAAGCCCTCTTCATCGATCTTCTTGAACAATGCATTGAACTGCGCTATCAACTGGCGAGCCGTCTTGTCTGCATCCTCGACCGCCTTACGCTCTTTCGGATTATTCCGCGAGAGTTGCTTCATATCGTCAAATGTTTTCGGTATCTGATCTATGGTTTCATCAATCTGATTTCTTGCCGCCTGATCGTGCCGTATCGAATAAAATGCCAGAAAACGTGTCGACTCGTAAAACAAGCTGATAACGCGATTTGACGAAGCCACCATATCGCGACAATGTTGAATCCTGTCGTTCTGTTTGTACGCCGCATCAAGCCAGAGTCCGAGTACCGCGATAAATGTAAGCTCGAATGCTAAAGGAATAGCAATCACGAGAAGGACTTTTTGTCTGAGCCCAAGCTGCATCTAGTTCACTTTGCTGGGTAGAGAGATAGTGTTATAACGCTGGCGTTTTGATTGAAGACTTTGTTGAAGCTCGTCGGATACTTGGCTGCCTCCCAGAAGTATAGCTTGATCGATTAGCTCGACTGCACCTTTGTGATCTCCGGTTCGGAAGGTGGCATCGGCGAGCCAACCGAGCTGCTGTAAGCTTGTTGTCGGTTTCCAATCGAAGTTTTTGATACCAACGCTGTAATCACGGATGGCCTTTCGAAATTGATTATCGGCATCTTTGCTGCCTTGCATCCGCTTTCTCAGCCAGGCGTAGTAGAGGCGCGACATCGTAAGCCTTTGCTTATGAGCGCTGGTGTCCGACGGCAGTTTCAGTGCCGACTCAAAAGGAGCGACAGCCTCTCGATCGTGGCCCAATAGAACGTGGCAGACTCCCAGATTATGCGAGTAATAACAAAACTCTAGAAGCTGCGAACGGCTCTTCTGGTACTCAACCAACTCTTCATAAAGCGGCAATGCCAATTCCGGTCGATTGGATCGAAGATATATGGCGCCCAGTTGCGCATTGCACCCCATATAAATGTCCGAACGCGTGCCGTTGATCAACTTTCGAATCTTGCGCTCGTTCTCATAACAGACCTCGGCATCGACACCTGTTCCTCCCCGTTTTCCGAGTTCATCAGCCAGACCGTTGAACGCATTAGTGACCTGCTGGTTGTATCGTTCGGAGTTCGGGTCATAGTGAGCGAGCGCCCGAGCCAGTTCTTGCTCGGCCGCGGCGATCTTTTCCTGAACGACATATATGGTAGCCAAACCTAACGTCGAGGCGATCAGCTCCGATTGCGCGTTTCGCTGGGCGGTAGCCAACGAGCGTGCCTTTTGAAAACACATATTGGCCTTCTCATACTGCGCCGATCTGAGCGCTATCATGCCATCCTTCAATAGTTTTCGCAATTGAACGATCTCTTTACTCTGTACCAGATCGGCGAATTTCTCTTCGATAACAGGATCAGGAGCCGATCTCTGATTGATGAATATCAAAAAGCCAAACGCCAGAGCGCCGAGTAAAGCAGATAGTGCATAGAGGAACCAGTGCCTCGAGAAATTCATTTGCCGCCCACAATCCGCAACCCAACGCCATTGTACCAGCCGGGTCTCGGCACCGAGGCCGCAATAGATCCGTGTGGGCGAATTTTACAATGTGCTCACACGGCACTCATAGACTACCGATATCTTGTCAAAAGTTACCAACCAAACCCGCTGAATATGCCAAAAATTCTAATCGTTGATAAAGACAACCAACTCACCACTCACATGAAACAGTGGCTAACGTACGACAAATACTTTGTCGAGGTAGTGGCCGGAGGACAGGACGCGCTTGACCGCTTCTTGCAATACAGATACGACGCCGTAATTTTGGGACGACCATCCGATAAAGCGACGGTGGACATTCTGACTCAATACAGGCAGATGGCCCGAACCGGTCCGGTCATGGTCATGAGCGGACGGCAATCGCCGACGTATAAAGAATACATCCTTGATACCGGCGCTGATGACTATGTCCGTAAACCTTGTGAAATGATCGAATTGACGGCTCGTCTCAGGGCGCTTCTGCGCAGGCAAATTGTCTACGAGCACCAGGACTTGCAGACCGGCGACATCACAGCGAACATTCCATCAAGGCGAGCATTCATCGGTGGCGAAGAGATCAAGCTCAGTCCTTTGGAATTCAAGCTTTTGGTATTCCTGATGATGAACCCCAACCGCGTTTTCAACACGGAGCAGTTCGCTTTCGATGTGTGGAACTCCGGCGAAGCAAAGCCTTCCCTGGACTCTATTCGAACCTGTGTTAAGGGTCTGCGTCAAAAACTTAGACAGGTGAATGCCGGTTCGTCCATGATCAGGACGGTGCGCGGCGTCGGGTACCTGCTCGATCTCAAGGCGATGCAACCGAGTTCGACGCCTCCAATAACCAATCCACAAGTGAATACCGTATTGCAGCCCTACTTGTTTACAACTTTATCTCAGTCTATAGAGCAGAGATCTTCATAAACAAGGGCGACGAACGGCGTCCACCCTACAGCCATGATTTGTAAGTGAGGCGACGCCATGCGTCGCCCTCATACCGGCGCTGCTTACGCCGGCAAATTCCAGGCAAGAGCCAAGTCGAAACAAAAATTTGTTGTTTGTAATCCAGTTGACATCGACCGTCGATAAAGTGGGGAAGCTCGACAACTGTTTCGATGGAGGCGCGGCGCGCAATGGACTTTCCAAACAACTATGACCTCACCGAGCGACTGGATGCATTTGAACAGTGGACAACACACAATGTGATGTCTGCGCAAAGCCGGCGTGTTTATAAATCGCGGCTTCGAAGTTTTTTCACGGTTCTTGATGAAGCGGGTTTTGACAAAAAATCTGTATTCGTAGATCACGATTCCCGTAGAAATGCGATCGACTGTTATAAGAATTCTGTTCGCTCCTATTTGAAAGCCGCCACTATCAATGGCGTGATGAGTACAGTCAATCTGTTCTTCGAATTTAATGGAGTTCAGGCAGTACCTGTTGACCGCGAGTTCTGCTCATCAATCTCGCATAAAACCCTGTCTGCAGAAGATCAGGATCGCCTGCTGCAAGTACTGCACAAGAACTGCAGAAAACAAGACAGAGCCCTGGTTTTATTAATCCTCGCCACCGGTATCAAGATCAGCGAATGCGCCGGGTTGAATGTTGGCGACCTCTTGCTTTCAGGTAATACTGTTTCACTCAAGATCTATACCGGATGCGGCTCCGTCGAATCGAATTCGATGTGCAAGACGAAGAACGTAGTGGTACCAAATACAGTTGCCCGAATCCTGGCTGACTGGATTGCGCGTCGCGAGCTCGACAAGAGCAACTTCGCGCCCGCGCTATTTCTCAATCGCCAGGGACTGCGCATGTCCACCGCCAGCATCGACATGGTAGTCAGGCGCGTAGGATGGGCATCCGGTCTGGTGCTTTCAGCCGAGATGCTGAGACGGACCTACTTCATGAGCAACATGGTCCCAGCACAATCAAACTATGAAACCCTTCCTATCGTTCAAACTCACGACGAACCCATATTCAGCGGTCGCTTTCGCTCCGAGCAACCGGGTCTGCGCGATCACTACATGAGCTGAAGATCAACACTGCACAAGGATTAAGAAAGGTCGCTCATTCTTACCTTCCTGGAAGCCGACTGCAACAAATAACACGATGGCGGGGCTATCGTGTTATTTGTCTTTGGCTGCATCAGGAGGGATTTGCTTGTCGGTGGATTCTGCCACCCGCGTTAAAAGACAATCGTGATGTTCTCTCCAGATCTTCAGGAAGTGCTTGCCGCCATCGGTGTTTTCAAACGGTTTAAAACAGCCGAGTCCTAATTGATAATAGCGCTCCGCCTGCGTGTATTTCTTTTCACCGTTATACTGATCTGCCAGAATCGTGCACAGGACGCCCTGCTCCAGTGAAGGCCTGGCTTTCTCCTTTTCAAACGCCGCTATCTGATTCATGAGCAAAGACTCTTTTCTAGTGCCACTGAGAGATGCGGCGATCGTACCTACCAGACCGGCACAAACGCGAGCATTAGCAAATTGCCTGCCCTTTTCATACATAGCGTCGGCTTCAGCTGCTTTCCCTTCACGCTCGAACGACGCGCCTAGATGGAAATAACAACAGCTCTTCATGTGTTTTTCGTTGTCTTGATTTTTGTATGCGGTCGCCAGAAGTTTTTCCACATATTTTCTAAGTTTGTCGCCGTCTCCAATATTGTAATAGCAAGAAACCAGATCGAGTTCGTTGTTCAAAAGCTCATCAGGCTTCGCCTTCTGGCTCTT
Source organism: uncultured Candidatus Obscuribacterales bacterium (assembly GCA_964541355.1). Taxonomy (GTDB): domain Bacteria; phylum Cyanobacteriota; class Vampirovibrionia; order Obscuribacterales; family Obscuribacteraceae; genus JADYXR01. The sequence goes on along the minus strand of CAZISK010000289.1, from coordinate 3,938 downwards.
CTTAATGGCAATGACGCGCTCCAGGAGCGGCTGGGCTGCGTTGAAATTGCGCTCAACCACGTAGCATTTTGCGAGCTCCTCCAGCGTGTAGGCCAATAAGTCGGGGGCGTTCCATTTCTCGACATACATCAACGCCGTGGAGAAAATCTTCTTTCGATCCGGTACAACACCCATCCTTCGGTAGGTGTTGTCGACCAAATCGACATCCTGCTTCATCATGTGGAGCGGATAGTTGAGGGGAAGCGGCATATATCTCCATGCTTTGTACATCAGCTTCACGACCTCTTCGTATTCTTGAGGGGCTCGTTTGGTCAACGAAATCTGATAGGCGAGCTGGCGCGCATAGGATGTCAGCCTGCCCGGATCTCTGTCCAGTTTTTGGAGAGCGAGGCGCCAATATTTCTCTGCCTTGTCGCCCTCACCCTTCCGGGTGAACGAATCGGCAATACCAGTCAGTTGCGGCACGTCCATCCAAGTCAAATCTTGAGGCTTGCCCAATAGTTTGGACAGACTCTGCCAGTGCTTCACTCCGCCCTCCGGATCGCCCGCGAGCTGGGATTCGCTAGCGAGCACTCTGTGCAGTGAAGCTTTATTCGCTTCGGGATTCAACAGCAGTTGCGAGTGATGCCTGAGACAAAACTTTGCTACGCGAGAGGCCGCTTCACGATCGCCCCTATTGTAAAAAGCGCTGATTAGCAAGAACAGTTGACGCGAGTCGACGGCCAACTGTAAATTCTCCCGCACCGATTCGTCGAACAGCCGATCGCTTGCGGCGCGTTGTCCCTTAGCGTCCATGGAGTAGGAGAGCAATTGCAAAGCTTCGATCCTTTGGTGGTTGTTAAGCGTGGAGGCTTCTTCCAGTGCGGTTTTCGCCTCGTCAATCCGGCCTGTGGCTATTCGGCAGACACCGATTAGAACAAGGCACTCCTCGACACGACTAGAATTATCCAACTCGCGAGCGAGTCTGAGACCTTCTTCCAGATCCTTTTCGGCATCTTTAAGATCACCGCCTGTAATACCACTCGCACCTCGCTTCACCATATTGACCAGATCGCTTTCAGTGCCGGAGCTGACCTCAATCTGCCGAACGAGATGTCCGGCCTCGACAGCGTCTCCTGTTCCGATTACAACGGTCAAATACTCTTTTCTCAAATCCGCTTCATTGTAGTCGCTCAAGCTCGTGACATATGTCAACGCCCGTTTGTACGTTGATTTTGCCTCCTTCAGCTTTCGCACTTTAGCCTCGAGCCTGGCGAGAGTGACCAGCGCGTGCAGGCGTTTTCTATTCAAGACGTCTTTAGTGTCACTGCCCATGGTATCGTTTTTGGCACTGTCGAGCTTGTCATAGATCGCGACCGCTTGTGAGAGTGCCGCTACTGCTTTTGCTCTATCTCCGAGACGAACATAGGTCTCTGCCAGATCGAGCAAAATGCCGGGTAACTGCAGCGGAATGGTGCCCGATGCAGCTTCATGAGCAGCCTGTTCATAGCGGTCCCTCGCCGCTTCGGCGTTACCCTGCTGCATTTCGACGAATCCCTGTTGGCGCAGCTGTTTGGCAAGATGTTCGTGATCCGGTCTGTACTTGAGATAGCCCAGATACACGATGACAGAGCAGATACCGAGGGAAAAAACAATCCCAACAGGGTCGAGGCGGCGCTTTTTCTTATCTGTCACAAGCTCCGGCATCCCTCTTCTGGACCAGCCGCAATTGCGAATCTCGAGTGCCAATAATGTATCGACGAAAACCTAGTTTTTGCATACCCAATAAACAACAAGTAAAACTGACCTCAGCACGGGTATGATGCACACAATAGAACCCATTCAGCCCCCTTTGATGACACTCAAGCTCTCTCACCAAGCCGCGATCCTGATTGGCGTGCCGCTACTGGCAGAGCTTATCGTTTTCATCACGCTAATGCATTATCTTGACCGAGCGCAAGAACACGCGCTCCAAGCAAAACACGCGAAGGACTTGCAAGCCGCTGCGATGCAGGTCGTGGCGGGGCCAATCGAAGCGATGTCGTCGCTCTTCTCCTACTCACTCACTAAATCGAGCGACATGGAAAAGACTTTCGAAACATCGCTCGACTCAATGCCGCAGCGGTTGGCTGTGTTGAAGCACCTGACAGAGTCAAACCCAGAACAACTCGAAGATGTAGAGGCATTGGAAAAGCTCTCCAAGAAAGCTATCGTTTTGTGCAGGGAGTTCCGCCAGATTTTAAAACCCGACAGCTATGGCTTCTCAATTCTGCGCGGAAAAGAGGTCCACTCCGAGTTACGAGACATCTTCAGAGAAGCGAGCAAACGCGCCAAACACATTTACGAGCTCGATGCGGAAAGTAGTCACTTCGACCCTGATCGTGAAGACAAGGCCTACCAGAAGCTCAAAGAGTACGTTCAAAACGCTGTTATAGCCAGCATTTTTATAGTCATCATCCTGCCCTTCATTTTCTACCAGTCTACACAAAAGAGACTTTCACACCTGACCAGCAACGCCAAGCGGTTATCGGAGCAAAAGCCGCTGGCACCGCCGTTGGAAGGCGAAGATGAACTGGCGAGCTTCGACCGCGTCTTTCACGAGATGGCTCAGGCGCTGCAGGACGCGCGCAAAAAGGAGATTGCGATTATCGACAAGGCGGTAGACGTGATCTGCTCAATCGACTGGGACGGCACTTTTTCCGCCGTCAATCCGGCGGTGTATGAGCTCTGGGACTGGGAACCGGAGGATCTCGTGGGCACCAACGTTCTCGATCTGATCGTCGAATCGGACCGAAAGAGTACCAGAGAGCAGCTGGAGTTGGCACGCACCAACAATCTTACGGTACGTTTTGAAAATTCGATCGTCAAAAAAGACGGCGGCACCGCCAATATGCTCTGGTCGGTGCACAGCTCTCAGGAAGAACACTCAATCTTCTGCGTCGTGCACGACATTACGGACCGAAAAGAGATCGAGCGCTTAAAGACTCAATTCATGTCGATGGTAAGTCACGACCTGCGAGCTCCTCTGACTTCGATTCGACTATTCCTCGAAGTGCTTCGCGAAGGTATTTATGGAGCGTTGAGCCCGGCTGGTGTTACAAAGACAGAGATGGTGGATGACAACGTCAATCGGCTCATAGTGATGGTCAACGACTTACTGGATCTCGAACAGCTCGAAATCGGCGGTATCACGATTTACCCGCAACCCAGCAACTTTTTGAGGATTGTCGATCGCACTATAGAAGCCGTCGCTGGTTTATGCCACCAGCATAAAGTCGCAATCGTCAACAACAAAACAACAGACGTACAGCTCCTCGTCGACGAGGATCGGATCGTCCAAGTCATGGTCAACTTCGTCTCCAATGCCGTCAAATTCTCGCCCATCGACGGCATTGTAATGATTGAGGGAGAAGAGATTGGCAACGATCTGCTTGTGAAGGTGATCGACCGCGGACCTGGCATTCCAAAAGAGCATCAAAAAACAATCTTCGAAAGATTCAAGCAATCGCCGGACTCACCGACGGCGCACAAGAAAATGGGCACCGGCCTTGGTTTGCATATCGCGATGTCAATGATCGAGCTGCACAAAGGCGAAATTGGAGTAGACAGCGAAGAAGGCAAAGGCAGCACGTTCTGGTTCCGAATTCCCCAAAATTTAACCAGTTCGGCTGGTTAACCCTTCCCTTGGACCAGTGCAGTAAAATCTCTCACGTAGCTCCGAGTGAACAAGTTTTCTGATATGGCAAAGGTTCTGATAATCGACGACGATCTCGTGGTCTGCGAGATGGTACAAGATTGGTTAGTTAGTCAAAAGCATGTGGTCGAAACTGCTAACACCGGCTCTGAAGCCAAAGACAAGCTCCTGTTGTGCAAATACGATCTCATTGTCCTCGACTGGCAATTGCCGGGCGCGACCGGCATCGAAATCTTGAAGACCTTTCGCAATGCCGGAGGACAGA
>CAZISK010000288.1:0-8740 GCA_964541355.1 uncultured Candidatus Obscuribacterales bacterium | reverse complement strand
AGTTCGGAGTCGTCAGCCTGGCCTTCCGCAGAGACGACCTGATTCACATTTGCAAAGGCGCGATCAATGGTCTCCTTGAGCTCTTTCTGACTGGCGCCTTTGGTGATGTAATCGTCCATGCCTGAAGCGATACATTTTTCTTTGTCACCTTCGCGATCGTAAGAGGTCAGGGCGATAATCGGAATCCGCCCCTGCGAAGAAGCTTCATTGGCGCGAATCCGACTGGCTGCTTCGAAGCCGTCCATAACCGGCATGTCGCAATCCATCAGTATAAGTTGGTAGCTGGCATACGACAGCATTTCGAGCGCTTCCTGGCCGTTGCTGGCAACATCGGCCTCATATCCGAGCCGTTTCAAATGCAACAATAGAAGTTTTTGATTGACAGGAATATCGTCTACTACCAGCACGCGTCGCGGTCCTTCCTCAACTTCGACGCTCTCTTCCGGAACGTAACTGACCTCCGGCTCGGTTAAAGCTTCTTCCTGATATAGCGGCTGTGTCAGCTCGGCGGCAGCGCTGAGCGGCTTGAGCTTGTTATATGATGCGCTCGCTCTGGGCTTGCTGCGCGACAGGCTCGTCTCTTCTGCTTGAACAGGTGCTTCATACTCTTGTACATACTGCTCCGGCGCATACTCTTCTTTTTGCGACGTTGCATCTAAGAATCCCCCCGGCTCCGGAACATACTCGAATGAAGGAGCAGCATTCGATATCGTATCGATTGGTGCAAAAGGATCCTGGTCTGGTACTTCTAATGCTGAGAAATCTATATTTGGGTCTTCAAGATTCACTTGCGGAGCGGCAGTCTCTCTGCCGTCCTCTAGGACCTCTTCGGCATCCTGTTGCCAGGGAGTGCTCTCCCCTTCGGATTGAGTGTACTCGTCCCATAGAGGATCACCGTAATTCATTCCATCTACCAATTCCGGCCAGGGCAACGCCGGATCAGGCTCTTTCTCGTCTGTTTTGTTGTCGCTATAGGCGGAGTCCTTGGTGAGATTAGCGAACTTACCAAATAACGATTTAGCTGAGTCAACCACTTCGTCGCTTGTCGAAGTCGGCTTTATCGGGGTGGTATCTTGATTGGTGCCTCTGAGGACTGCCGGGGTCTCGATCGGTGCGTACTCCGTTGACCATGATGGTGGCTGGGTTGGAGGCGTCTGCGTCTCAACTATTGTCGTGTCGGGTAGCTGTTCCAGCGCCGGATCTTGCTGGCTGGGAGGCTCCACGACGGAAGGGGCGATCATCGCCTCTGCTGCTTCCGCTTCAAAATGTTTGCGAGCTTCATTGATGTCGATAGGATTGGCTTCGAGTGTAGCCTCTAAGAACCTGTTGTCATGATTGGAAGGATCAGCAGTTCTTTCCGTTGCGGTCTCGTCGGCGCCGGAGTCTGGCTCCAACTGGCTAACTTCAAGAACCTCACTCTCGGAAGGAATACTCTCCTGAGGCTCCTGATACAGCGTATACGAGGACGCATCATCGGTCTGAACCGGTAGCAAGGGCTCGGCCTCGACATGCTCAGATCCGCTGATGCTGAAACTGTGAGACTCGTTAGGAGGTTGTACTTGAAGAGCATCGGCCGGAGCTATTGCTCTTGGAGCCGGCGGCCATTCGAAAGGAGGCTCCTCCGGCTCCGGTTTCTGAACCTGCGCCCAGGTGCCGGACTCCGCCTGATCGGTCTCGGGAGTGTGGATATGCTCATGTGGCTCTGCCTTATCCGGCTTGAGCTTTGGCAAAGGCGGAGCGTCTTTATGCTTAAGCTGGACCGGCTTTGGCAGCACGGACTCCCTCGCCGTGGACGGGCTTACACCCGCGTCACGGCGAGGAACGGACTTTTTTCGGGTGGGGTCCTCCTCTCGAGGAGGTGGGATAGCCCCGCCTATATCTGCCAAAATCCTTTGAATACCGGTATTCGACAACCGATCAGCCAGATCGCGGAGTTGATCGTGGGTAGTTCCGACCTGGGCTATTTGATTGTGGATCGTGTCACAAAGAGTAGTGATGCTGCCTTCGAGTTGGACTTCTTCTGTGGTGTCGATTAAAAAGACGACCGCACCGGTCACATTACCCTGTGCACTTCGGAACGGCGTCGCAGAGACATTGATCCAGCTTTCCGGAGAAGCGTTCTTGTTAACATGCAGTCGCATATCGGGCAGAGTCTCGCCTTTCAAGGCTCTATTCCACGGCAGTTCGTCGGGATTGAATCTCCTCGATCTGTCTTCAGTGGAGAACTGAATAGTGGAGGTATCACCTGCTACGCTACGATCTAGCATATAGTCTCTGCCGAGCAGAACCTCAGCGGTAGCGTTGTACATGACGACTTCGCCCTTCGGACCGACGAGTAACGAGCCAATCGCTGGGTCAGCCAGACATAGACTCAATGCCATCGGAAATTCCTGCAAGGCGAACTCAGATTGACTGGAAGGCTCAATCAAAGCCGCAATTGCCTTCGTCGCCGAGTCCAATCCCGGCCGTCTCTCGACACAAGCTTTGATTGAATCAATCGTCGATTGAAGATCATTCAGGCGCGTTTGCAAGCTATTAACGTGCCAATTCCATTCGTTGCTCATATTGACTTTTTTACCTCTCGGTCTACATACGCGCCCATTTGGACGGGCAAACCTGGTCTCTTATTTCCTATATGGTTGTACCCGATCACTTTAATAGAAAACCTTCAACAATTGATGAATCTGCCTCGGTTTGATGAGATTGTCCGAAATTATATGACGCAGCAAAAGATCCGCATCCAGCCGAAGCCCGAAATGATCACCTGCACTGAAATTTTCGGACAATCAACCGGTCAACTCGGTGCCTAATAAAAGTTGTTTATGCGACTAAAGGTGTGAAGCGCCGATAGGCCTACCCTCGATCTGAACGGTTCTGAGATTTTTCTAATCAAGCATAGCCGACCGCTCGAATGCCACCTCAGTTTGGATGCTCCAGAGGTTAGGTGGTACCTCGAAATCCTTATTCGTATGATTGGTCACAGACACACTCGACAACAATTTCCAGTCGATCCCAGGGAATTTCTATCCTTCTTGCACTTTTCGCAACAGGTCATAAACAGACAACAGCATCCGCAAAGTCTGAGTGCGACCGCAGGTAACATGCTGCACACCTCCGGCATCTGCGATTTCAGTCTCCCATGAGTCACCTTGGGCGGTACCATTTATTTTCCGAGATAAGGTTTTGTTGAGTAGTGCGACGAACGACTCTTCTTTCAGACCCTTCAGGGTGATCTCATCGGCCCCGCTGTTGATGCATTCGAATATCGCATCCTCCGAAAGAGTCGTGGTCAACAAGATTACCACGATATCAGATGTGGTGGCATCGCTTTTGATTGCTTTTGCGAGCTCGTAGCCCGACATCTCGGGCATATTGATATCGGTAATCACGGCCGCAGGCCGGTCCTTGCTGATCTGCTCCAGCGCCTGTTTTCCGCTGCGCGCCACCTTGACGGAAAAGCCGTGCTTCTCGAGCATATGTTGATAAAGCATCGCCTGCGTCAAAGTGTCCTCGACCAGAAGCATTGTGCGATCCGAATCGGTCATTGTTTACTCCCTATATTGTTTCGTCTATGAGGCACAGTGAGCTGGACGAGTAGTTCCGGAATCTTTGCGGCGGCGAGCACATATTGCGCTGCGCCCAGCTTGATCGCCTCGCCAGGCATACCATGAACGAGCGAGGTCTCGACATCCTGAACTATAGTGATGCCGCCTCTGTCTTTGATAAGCCGCATCTCCTCAGCACCATCTCTACCCATACCGGTGAGCAGCACGGCAGCAATGCGTTTTCCCTGTATGTCGGCCAGGGAAGAGAACAGGTACGACACCGATGGTCGAACTCCGTTGACACAATCATCTTTCGACAATCGCACTCTCATATTCGATGTCAGACCGGTTTGAAACCCTTCAGGACAAAGATAGACGATAGATGGCTCCAGGCGATCGTTTTGATTGCAAATCCTGACAGTGAAACCAGTGGTAGTGGCAAGCCACTGAACCAGTCCATCGGTAAAACCAGGGGCGATATGCTGCGCGATTAGTATGGGCGAAGGATAATCCGGCGGCAGCATTTTCAGAATGAGCTGAATAACGCCCGGCCCCCCTGTCGATGCACCAATAGCTACCAGATCCAACGCCTGACTGCGAATCGATTCTCCTAAAGCGGCGCGATTATCATCGAGCGCGCCCTGTCTTTGACCCTTGCGCTTTTTGATCCGGCGAACGAGTTTGATCTCAGCCATCGTTTTTATTGTCGTTGTGAGCTGCAGTATCGACTCACGGTCGTTCTCACCGTGAGGGCGTTCAACGGTCGCGAGCGCTCCGGCCTCGAGCAGGTCGAATGACCTGGTGCTTTCCTGGGTGGAACCTACCACCACTATTGGTATCGGATGATTTTCCATGATCTCTTCGATTAGAGATAACGCCTCCTTTCCTGGAAGTCCGATATCCATGGTAATCAGGTCCGGTCGCCTGTGCTTGATCAGTCGAAGCGCTTCGCTGCAAGTAGCCACGATTCCTTGAACGCACAGATCGGCATCGCACTCGAGGATCTTCAAGATCAGATTGGGCGCATCTTCGAGTGCACCGTCTACTACCAAAACGTTGATCCTGGACTCGGACATCTATTACACCAGCCGTTTTACCATCTCGAGAAGGTTGGCCTTTTCGAAATTGCTTTTTACGAAATACGCATTGGCACCAACTTCCACTCCCCTTCGTCTGTCCTCCAGTGACGCCAGCGACGTTACAACGATGATTGGAACATCTTTTATATTGGATTCTTTTCGGATCTTGCCGGTCAACTCGAAGCCGTTCATGCGCGGCATCTCGACATCGGTGACGATCAGATCGTAGACTTCCTGCGTGACCTTCTCCCAACCATCCTGACCGTCGCTTGCAACCGACACCAGATATCCGGCCGACTCGAGAATGTTTTTCAACAAAACCCTGGACGTTATAGAGTCCTCCACCACCAGTATTTTCTTCTGGGTCGGGCGGGGCTTGCCTTCGAACCTGGGAGCGGCTCTATGCGGAAGATCCTTGATGGTGCCAAACAGTACGGCGGAGGTCAAGACGTCGTTCATATCTACAACTACAGCCAGATCTCCTGTTTGCAACAAGGTCGCGCCGCCTACATTGCGGACCTTGGTCAAAGGTGGCGGCAGACTTTTGACGGCAACCTCCTGTTCGCCGTAAACGTCATCGACAACAAGAGCGATCGGATAGTCTTCGCTTCCGACAATCAGGATCGTACAGTCGTCTATCGGAATATCGGAGTCTACGCCGAGAACGTCAGCCAGAAGAACAACCGGGACGAGACGCTCGTGAAAGATAACCGCTTTCTTGCCTTCTACCACGCGAATTTCCTGATCCCGCGCACGCACGGCCGCTCTGATCGAGGCAGTTGGAATGATGAACGTGCGTCCCCCCACAGCCACTGCAATACCGACCATGGTGGCACGCCGGACTGGCACCGTCAGGCGAAACTTGGTCTCCCGGCCAAGCCTGGAGAAGACTTCTACAGTACCGCCTAGCTGCTCTACACGGTCTTTGACGATGGCGCAACCGAGACCTCGTCCCGATATCTCGTTGACCGTGCCGCGCGTGGTAAAAGAAGATTTGAATATCAGTGATAGGGCCTCCTGGTAACCGACCTCGTTGACGCGATCGACAGGCAAAATGCCCTTTTCCACGGCGCTTCTCTTGACTCTGTCGGGGTCGATCCCCTGACCATCGTCGCGCATAGTTATCTCAACCTTTCCGGAACTCGGCGTCGACAGTTGAAGCTCGATAGTCGCTTCAGCCGGTTTTCCTTCCGCGACGCGATCCTCCGGAAGCTCGATACCATGATCGACGCTGTTCCTCAGAAGGTGGAGCAAGGGCTCCCGCAGTTCGTCCAGAATGTGCCTGTCGATCTCAACGGCGCCGCCGACGATTTTCAGGACAATCGACTTGCCTTGATCTCGAGCCAGGTCCCTGACAACCTTGAGAAAAAGATCCTGTAGCACCATGAACGGTATCATCGTCAACTCCCGACTCTGCTCGAGAAGCGTATCGACAAGACCGGCAACGGTTCGCCTGTCTGCAACCACAGCCTTCTCCATGGAGACGAGGCGTTCGGCAAGTTTTCCTACGAAACTGTCATGAAGATCGAGGAACTCCTGTAAACTTCCAGCGTTGGCGCTTCCGCTCTGCATGCCTATGAGATTGGTCCGACGCTGAACCTCATTCTCCACCTCCGGCCGCAGACGTTGCCAGCGCCTGATCCATTGATTGAGAATGGACTGCAGGTCCCCACAATCGATGTAACGCTGGTCCGATACCAGCTTGGCATAAACCAGCTCCTCGGCACCATGAACCAGATCTTCGACCCGATTAACCTTTAAACGAACAGTCGTTCCAACAATGCCCATCGAGGCGGAGCGTTGAAAGCCTGATGTCATATCATCCGCTGATACGCGAACGAATGAACCGGTAGCTGTGTCATCGGCAAACTCCACAGGGGTGACGATGACCTTTCGTTCCGAAGCCGCCTCGGTCGTTGGAAGCAGCGCCACTATCTCAGCTAACTCTTCGCACTGCGGGTCCTGCTCTGTTTGAAGGCGTCCGACCACTGCCTGCAGGGCGTCGGCATACAAGTGCAATCGATCGAGCAATTGTCTATTGATGTTCGCTTCGTCACCTTTATAATTGACCAGCGCATTTTCTATCAGCTGGCAGCTTGACTCGATACCTTTGAGATTGACCGCTCTCGCTGAGCCTTTCAGGCTGTGAAAGGTGCGTAGCAATGACTCCAGCGGCGGTGCCTTATCAGCACCTGCATCCTCGAGCACATTGAGACAGGAGCGGATAACCTGTATCTGCTCTCCGGACTCCTCAATGAATGCTTCTTGCAGTCGTTTCAAAAACTCAGGATCCATTAGACCATCCTCGTACGAACACTACTCAAGTTACTCCCGAAGCCGCCACGCCGATTAAAACTCAGGACCGATAGGACGAGCACTATTCACTGACCTCCAGAGACTCCATTGTGAACAGGTTGGAGCAGTTCAAAACAATCGTTCCTTCGCGCGTGATTCCTTCGACGAAACGTCTGGGGATGTGCGAAAAAATCGGCGAATCGGTCGTAATGTCGCTGTCCGGAATGAACTCCAGACCGCTTACATCGTCGGTCATGACACCGACGCGCATCGGGCCATTCCTCATAATCAGAGTCTTATCCGATCCCATCACCGCTTTCTCGTGTAGATTGCAGAGGTGCCTGAGATCGATGATCGAAATGAGCGGTCCTCGCAAGCTCGCTATACCGACTATGTATGGTGGCGTACCCGGCACGGGTAGAACACTCTTGATCTGGAAAACCTCTTCCACATAATTGACGTCGAAGGCAAAAGTCTGTCGAGACAAGACGAATAAAACATACTGGCGACCCGGTGGGATCTCCGGCTTATCCAGCGGGCGAGCGAGTTTTGCTGCTCGGCGTTTTAGAATACTTCGCCTTAGCTGCGCCTCCAGCCTCCCGGCTATATCGGGCAGTCTCGGTCCCTCACCACTCGTCATGTTTGCTCCTCCACCAGAGTTTTTACTATGGTCATAAGTTGGCCCGCGACCAGCCCGTCGGAATCCTCAATCTCACTGAGACTGTCAGAGCTTCGCAACAGCTCGAGCACTTGACAAAAACAGCGTCTTGCTTGTGGTTGATCGCCGGACTGCCTGTGAATGTTTCCCAGAGCGAAATAAGCAAGAGCAAATTCAGGATCAAGAAAAATGGCCTGGCGAAGCGAAATCGAAGCCGCTCCATCTTCGCCGGACTCCTGTTGAATCGTCGCACGAAGATAGTACCATCGGGCATTGACCGGATCGTGGCCGATTAATCGCTCACTCCAATCCATGGCAGCATCGAGATTTCCGATGTTGGCATATGCCTTGGCCAGGAGAAACAGCGGGTTCTCCAAACTGTCGCTATAACCCGAAGGAACTTCCAGAAGCAGATCAATCGCCTCTAAATACTTGCCTGCGTTGTACAAATGAGTAGCCCGTGTCACCGGGTCCTCGGCATCGTCTTCGAACTCGACAGCATCAGACTCGAACAATCTGTTCGTATCGATAGATGTTTGACCATGTGCGCTAAGTTTCATCAACAACGAGGCCGGGTCTGAGACCTTCCTGGATGCGTCGCCATCGATCAATGTTTCGAATGACTTCATACTTGCAGATTGGCCGAAATAGGCAAAATTACTTTGCTCGATACTTACCGGCACAGCACTGGAATCGACTGACTGTCGTTCTTTTCGAAGCAGTATGGCACCATCGAAACTGACGAGTCGAAAATTCAGCGGCGCAGGATGTGGTATCTCGCTTGGTGCCAGGAAGAGGTAACCACCATCCTTCAGGCATTGGTGAAACCTTTCCAATACCTCAGTGACATGTTGAGGACTGAAGTAGATAAGAACGTTGCGGCAGAAGATGACATCGACTTCATTGGTTCCCGAAAGGACGGACGGGTAGGCCGTTGTCGCTAGATTTAGTGAGGAGAACCGGACAAGCGATTTTATTTTATCGCTTAGTTTGTAGCGATCGTCCGGCATGAGACTGAAGAATTTGTCTTTGATAAATGCCGGCACCTCACGGAACGACCACCTCCGGTAGAGACCGGACTTCGCGATTTCAAGATATCGAGGATTGATGTCCGTAGCGATGATCTCAATCGGGCAGGCCGGCATCGAGCTTTTTGAGTTCCT
>CAZISK010000287.1:0-8764 GCA_964541355.1 uncultured Candidatus Obscuribacterales bacterium | reverse complement strand
ACGTTCCATCTGGACCGACAAAGGTGACCGGTGCAGCTGTCTTGATGGGCACTTCGCCGTTTTCATCTTTAATAGGTTTGGCAGGGCAACACACGTGTAACGACATCACATTGTTGAAGCCGACGTTTCTGTTCAGTTTAACGTCCTTATGGCAAAGAAGCGTTTGTCTGAACTGGCGGTTACGGACAAAGTCCATATACTGCTCAGTCTTGATTATGTCTCCTGCCAATCCTCTCAAGGTATCAGCCACTTCCTTCGAGAAATTGCTTGTCAGCATCGTGCTGAACTCGGCTTCTCCAAGATACTGCAAGTCATGTTTGTCTGCCATTGCTGCGAACTCTTGGAAGTACACAGGCGAGTTGGCATCTTCAAGGTATTCATGGAAGAAATAATCGTTCCTGACTACATTGATTAGATCGAGTTCACGCTTCAGCGTTACGCCATACACGTTGTCCTTGTCGGTAGGAACCGATTTACTCAGCCATCCGAGCAATTGACGAGCTGCAAATACCTTCTTGTCCGCTTCTGCCTTCTTGTTGGCGTCTTTGATGCCGGATGTGTGATACAGCATCATGTCACGGATCATGCCTTTGTAGTGCCATCCCGGATAGGTGTTGTAGCTGATATAGGCGATGCCGTTAGGAGTGAGATTTTTGTTGCAGACATCGAGAATGCGATCGCGCACGTTATCTGGGACCCACGAGAAAACGCCGTGGCAGATGATATAGTCGAATTTGCCGAGATTCTCATCGATGTCCTCGATGTTGAGGTGCTTGAGCTGACAGTTTTTCAAACCGAGGCTCTCGACTCGCTTACAACCATCATCAATTTGATGCTTCGAAAGGTCGACACCGACGATTTCGCTGTTCGGATAAGAGTATGCCAACGGAATGATGTTGCCGCCGCTTGCGCAACCCAACTCCAACACTCTGCAATTGTCTACAGGTGCTGTGTCCATTCCAAAAAGTCTGCCTATGGTGGCGAGACGATCAGGATGTGTTTGAGGGAACGGATTGCTCTGATAAGGAACTTCGTCATAAGTTGACAGTTGGACTTCTTCCAATTGTGGTTCTAGTGTGGTTGTACTCACCGTTTTTGACCTCTTTACTTAAACTCAATTTTAGCCCCGCAAAAAACCGGGACTGAACCTAAACACGACAGCAAGGAATGGTACCACAAATTGTGAAGATGTTAGTTACCCAGTAGGTAAGTACTCTCTGAGCGAATTGAGTTACGCCTGACTCTCGACAAACCTGATGCAACAGCCGCAGAGCATGCATAGGAAATTTGTACGTAATTTCTAACTCTTCTTCCCGACTAGGGTTTCAGTAAAAAGTGAAAACAATAAAATGAAAATTTGCCGGTTCTCATCAATATTGACAATCACATTCCTTACAGCAAAAGACCAATATTAAGGGCTTCGTTACACATTGCCTCAAGTGTCTTGTTATCTTTGAGGCTCTCCGCCAAGTTTTAGCTTGACGTACATTTTATTGGATTCGTCCAGGTATCGTTGTGCTTCGACATTTCTGCCTACTGAACGGAGAACTATGGCATGGTCGTAGTAGACGAACTTCTTGCAAGAACCAAAGAGGTGGAGTTTATCTACGATACTGACAGCCTTTGTACTTAACCTCAGTGCACGCTGATTCTCACCCAGGGCCAGCTCACAGACTGCGTAACCGGCGTATCCGTTGGCGACGATGAGGGCGTTCCCCTCGTACGGTGGACCAAAAGATTCAAGGATCTTCAAGCCGTCTTCGAAGTAAACGATTGCCTTTGAGTACTTTTGCTCCTCTCTGAGAAACTCGCCCATGTGTACATATATGGTGCCGAGCACCATGTATTCAGGGCTCTTCGGATCAGTCTTCCATTTCTTGAAGTTATCCAAAGCTCGAATGAAATAGCGCCACGCTTCCAATCGATAACCACATGATTTCAGTGTGTCAGCCAGGACCCGCAGTTTCAAAGTCACCGCGAAATGATCGTCTTTATAGACTTGCTCTGCGCGAGCAAAATTCTTGAGATGACGATTCATCAGCGCCTTACTGAGCTCTCCATGAGCGGCGACGAGCTCAATGGTATTGCTGACTTCATTGACGTCTACTTCCTGCTTCGGGTCACCAGTGGAAGCCGCGAACCGCTTCGCCTTACCCAGCCAGTACCAGGCCTCCTTAAGGCTGCCACCATGAACACACAAGTTGGCATTGCTTAGATACATGGTGAACACTCTGTCATCATGCCCACCACGACGTTCCAAAAAATGTATGAGGTCGGTTTGCAACCGAAGCGCCTCACTAAAATGATGTCGCTCCGATTCCTGCACGATCCTGAGGGACTT
Source organism: uncultured Candidatus Obscuribacterales bacterium (assembly GCA_964541355.1). GTDB lineage: Bacteria > Cyanobacteriota > Vampirovibrionia > Obscuribacterales > Obscuribacteraceae > JADYXR01. The sequence continues at coordinate 6,423 of CAZISK010000287.1, read as the reverse complement.
ACTATCCACGAATGAGAGGTTTCCACTAAATACAAAATGAGGAAAATCTTCCTCGAGCTTTTTGAGTTCACCCAGTGAGATGTTAGGACAATTCTCTATTTTGATTGTTTTCAGCTTGGGACAGAGTGATATGACCTTTCGTACATTGGCAGGCTTGATACTTGTATTGTAAAAATCGACAGAACTTAGCTCGGGGAGCTCACGAAGCTGGTCTAGAGACTCGAACGAAATGCTTTTCACACCCCCCAGCCGCAATTCCCTCAGCGTCTTTATTCTCGTGATATCGGCCAAGGCTCGATTGGAAATACTCGAACTACCCAAGTCCAGGACGCGCAGTTTACTTCCGACAATTGGCTTCAACCCTTCGTCATTAATATTGGTCCCCTTTATCTCCAAAGCCTGAAGATGAGGCAGTCTTTCCAGACCGTCCAGGCGATTGATTTGCGTCCAGTTGGCCCTCAGCGCTACGAGGTTAGGCAAAGTTGCCACCACCTGCAATGCTTTGTTAGTGACATCAGTTTCTGATATATCAAGCAGGGTAAGTGATTTATTGTTGACGAGAACCTTAAGATGGTCATCATTGGTAAGTCCGTTAAGCTTGAAGTAACCTTCATGGCTCTGGATGTTCTTGATATCCTCAAAGCGCTGGAGCGCTGCAAAATCAACAGTATCGTCAATAACGCTGGTAATACTTTCGTGGTTCGTTGTTGGCGGAAACCATATATTTGAATTGGCTTTCCATAGGACGCCCATTATGACGATAAGTCCGATCATCACACCGATCAAAATCCACGATCGAGGGATTTTCCAGGACTTTACCCTCGGCGGAGCCTCTTCCACCCGTTCTACAACTTTTACAGCATTGCATTTCTCGAATAGCTGCTCGACTATCGGAACCACTTTACTCTTCAGTCCAGGACGCTCCTCAGGAAGCTTAGCGAGAAGAGCCTCGACGACATCAGCTAAATCGTCTGGGATCTCCACTGCAACGAGCTCTTTCAGCCTTCCTGGAGAGGCATTTTGCTGAAGCAAAAGCGTCTCCATTACTGACTCACCAACAAATGGAGGCTCGCCAGTCAAGCATTCCCACATCAGACAACCCAGAGAATAGTTATCTGATTTTTGCGTGACATGCCGTCCTCGGGACTGTTCTGGACTCATGTAACACGGACTGCCGACAATTCTGCCGCTGGGAGTGAGGCGTCCGTCTATACAAGCGATGTTATCGACTAACTTCGCCACACCGAAGTCCAGCACCTTAACTCGCAATCCACCATCATCGACTCTATCCGATACCATGATGTTGACTGGCTTTATGTCACGATGAACGATACCATGTATGTGGGCGTAGTCGAGGGCATAACACACCTGCGAAAAAATCTCGCAAAAGTCGCCGAGATCGAGGGTCGTCGCGGCATCAAGTAAGCTTCGCAGCGTCGTCCCTTCAACATACTCCATCGTCAGATAAGGAGTCGAGTTGGATAAACCGAAATCAAGCACGGTGGCGATGTTGGGATGCTTCAATCTGGACGCCATGCGAGCTTCGCTCTGGAAGCGCACTATATCTCGTTGTTGATCGGATTCAACACCTAACACCTTGAGTGCCACCACTTTATCAAGAACAATGTCCTTGACCTTGTACACTCGGCCTTTGGCGCCGGACGAGATGAATTCCTCAATAATATACTTATCGAACACGGTCGATCCAACCGCAAAACTGGCGGGAAGGTGTACATTGCTCGTAGTAAAATTGGTGTCCGTCACTTCAATACTTTCCGAGCGATTTGAACTCCTGGCGCGCTTTCTCCGCTTCCGGCTCATTTTTCATCGCCGTCAGAATGGCTATACGCTGACGGAAAACGGACTCCCATACTTCTTTCGAGACTTGGTTGGCTCTTGCCAGCTTCAGAGCCTGATCGTTCCACTTGAGCGCATCCTGCAGCTTGGTCGGCTGCAAGCGTTTGACATGCGCCACACCCAGCCTGGCCCTAATTTCAAGTTGCACCATATGTGGTGCCATTCGCTCATCGCTCTGCTTGATTAACGAGATTGTCTCCAGATAAATGCTTTCTGCCTCTGAAAATCCCTTGAGACGCACCAGACAATCACCTTTAGCAACAAGAGTAGCAATGCACTCCTTGCTGTTTGGACCGACACAGACTCGTGCCGCCGCCACTGCCAGGTCAATCCATGGTAGAGCTCGTGCCGTCTGTCCGTCATGCGCCAGTCCAAAACCCAACGGCAAGACGGCTTCGCAGTACTGCATCGAACTAGTGCCGTACTCTTTCTCCACCAAAGCCGCACGTTTTAGTAGAATCGGTTCCTTTTTCTTCCAGGTTAAGTTCGGACTTTCCAGCATTTCCGTCACAACACTGATAGCAAGCACATATCGGCTGTTCGAATCTGCAATTTCAAGCGCGGTCCTCAATTCCTTGTCGCTGCGGGTCTGCTCTCGCAAAGCCTGGCTGCAGTGAGCAATATCGACATACAAGGGAACCAAGATCGGTGAGTTCGATCCATATTTTTCTTTGACGATCTTCACCGCACTTTCTAAAAGACTTCTGGCATCACGATAATGATTTAGTACCACCAGGTCCTTCGCTTGCTTTCGCATCACCAAAATCTTAGGCTGCCGGTCGACTAAGAGCTGGGTGGCAGGAAATTCATTCTCCAATGCGACAACATCGTCCATAGATATCTTTGGACAATCGAACAAAATAAGTGTTTCCAGCGAGAAGGCGGAGATCAATTCACGTGCGGTATTCCTCGTGATGTCCGTCTTTCTGACCTGAATGTATCTGAGGTTCTTGAGAGCCTTGAGCTGGAGAAGCCCTTTATCCGTTAGGCCTGTATCGACCAGCTCAATGCCGTTCAGAGAGCTGCATGGAAGTAGCTTGGACAGACCAACATCCGAGATCTTGGTTCGATCAAGCCAAAGTTGGCGCAGGTTCTTGAGCTTCGCCACATGATCGAGAGCAGTGTCCTCCAAATGCAACTTTCTAAGTGACAATACCCGAAGATTTGTGAGCTTTTCAATTCCGTTAAGTCTCGTTAGAGATGTTCCATCGAGTATCAGAGTGGTGAGATTGGGTAGTTGAGTAAGATAGGCAAGGCTTTCTTCTGTGACTGCACAATCGCTGAGGTCCACTGAGTTCAGCGCTTTATATGTCAGCAAAATCTTAACGTCATCGTCGGTAGAGTTGTACGCCAATCGAATCGTTGTGTCTTTGCTTTTTATCTTGCGCAAAAGCAACGCCTTCGTATCCGAAACATGCTCCAACACTCGAACCCCGACGTCGGATAGCCGGCGAAACGACGTAAGCTGTGTGTGACGTGTGTTTTGCTCCTTCTCGGGAAGAACATACGGAGCAGCCGCCCAGAGCGCCAGGGCGCCAAACACTAGAATCAAACCGAATAGAGTAATGATCGCTAGTCGTTGACGAGGCGAACTGACGTGCCTGGCACCGTACTTGGAAGAATCATCATAATCGCTAGCAACCGGCGGAGCGATAATCGATTTCAATTGATCGCGCAGCTCATCGATTGACTGATAGCGTTGTTCTCTGCCCTTGCTCAAACAGCGCTCCAGAACGTCGTTGATATCGTTAGACAGATTCGGTCTGTAAGCCAAAGGTGAAATGAGCTCCGAATACATATGGTGATTGAGAATCTCAAGCGATGTCTCTCCAGTGAACGGCAACACTCCTGTCAACGCCTCATACATCACACACCCGACGGAATATACTTCGGATATCTCATCGTATTCCGAATGACCGCTTATCTGATCTGGACTCATATAGGCTGGAGTCCCAACCACAGTTCGTCCTGCCACAATGGTCTTGAATTGAACATCGACAGTTGTTTTTGAGAGATTGAAGTCGATAAGCCGGACTTCGAAATTGTTGTTGTCTCTTTCAGCCACAAGAATATTGCTCGGCTTCAAGTCACGATGAAAAATGCCATTATTGTGCATATACGACAATGCATCGCATACAGTTACGAAAAGCTTGATCGCGACCTCTTCGTCAAGCGGACCACGAGACGCCATCAGCGATTCCAGACTGCAACCGTCAAAGTACTCCATCACCATGAACGGGTTGCCACCGTTACTGATACCAAAGTCCAGCACATGTATTACGCTCTCATGATTAAGTCGACTGGCAATCCGCGCTTCCTTGTGGAACATCATGACTTTGTCATCTGTTATTGAGAGCAAGCATTTGACCGCTACCTTCTTGCCGAGATTTCTATCCTTGCAAAGATAGACATAGCCGAGCGCGCCCTGCCCCAACAACCTGATGGGTTTGTACCTGTCGACTGGAAAAGTGGCAGGGTCGACGGCAAGCTCTTCTTTCTCGAAACCGGTGTTGATCTCCGTCATGGCGCGTCCTTCGCTTTCAAAGCGCGTATCGCTTTGTCCACCGCAGATACTTCGCTGTCTCGCTTCAGAGCAGCCAGCAAAATACAGCGCTGCTCCAAAACACCGATTCTTATCTTCGGCGCGCGCAAAGACTCGAGCACCTTCATCGCCTCGTCGTTGCATTTCATCGCTTGCTTTGGACGCCCTCTTTCCTGTTCCGAAGCTGCTCTACCGACCCAGGCGCAAACGACTTGAGCCCTTACATCGTCTCTGCTCATGAAGGGTTCGAATCGCTTAATTGCTTCGTTGTAACGGGGCACTGCTTTGGAAGGCTTCTTGGCAAACCGCCAGCATTCTGCACTGAAGAGATTATATAAAGCGGTTTCAACTGTCGGTTCCGGAACGAACCCGTTTCTGATCGTGACTATCTGATCATAGACTAGTGCAGCTTTTTCAAACTGATTCGATTCCCGGTATACATTTGCCACCATATTGTAAGTCGGAGTCTTCTCCTCGTCCTTTGCAGCAAGGTCAGCGTATTTCAAAGCCCGATCGCATAACTGACCCAGCTCATCGCTGTAGCCTTCTTTCTTTTTCACATCGACTAGTCGACACACGCCCTGGAGAGCTTCTAGATAGTTACTCTTCCTGACAGCCATGTCTGTACCTAAAGCTAGATACTTCTCTGCAAGCGCATCTTGCTTTGGAAGGAATGACGCTGCAACCCCAAGAATCAGGTAGCATTCGACCTGAGTTTTAGTCATCGTTGGCTTTTGCTCCAGGTACTCCACGCATTTCTTGAGGTGCTGCACCGCCTCCACATAATTTTTTTTCGAATATGCGTTGTTGCCTGACTGCAATTCTTCCGTTAAGAGACTAGTGGCATAAGGCTGAAAACAACAGGTGGGAAAGTCCGTTCTCAGTTGAGCCAACTGCGCATCCGTGATGTTTTCGCAGAGATCCAAACAAATCTCGTCAACACATGGAAGTTGAGCCAACTTTCGGATCGCATTGTATGAAAGTCTGGTGCTGGTACACTTCAACAACTCCAATTTCTTGAATTTCAAGAGAAAAGGTAACGATGCATCCGTAATATCTGTCTGGCTCACATCCAGGCTGCGGAGTTCCGAATGGTTGGAGATATTCGCGATGCCTTTATCAGTAATGCGGTCATTGGCAAGAACAAGAGAGACCAGTCTTTTCAGGTCTCTGAGTCGTAAAAGCGAGTCGTCGTTGATGTTGGTCGTTTTCATCTCCAGAATTGAGAGATTGTGCAGCTTTTCTATTCCAGCCAGAGTCTTGACCCTGGTTCTTGAAATATCAAGCGAAACCAGTTTTGCAAAAGATGAGAGGTATGCGAATGAAGAGTCATCAATTGCGCTCGAGTCCGCGATCCAGAGCGAATCGAGATCGGGTCGCGCGATCAGAATTTTCTTCAAATCTCCGTTGTCGGCAAAACCTTTCAGCCTGATGGACTTGGAACCGTCTGCGACGGCTTGGTTTATTACTGACTGTTTGTATTCATCCGAATTTTTCTGCAGGTCCGCTTCTTCAATGGCAACCGGCGCCATGTGATGCAAAGAGATTTTTTGGGGATTTGTCTCGGGAATTGTTTCGAGCGCACTTATAAAGCAAGAAACTGAGTACCAGGCGATCCCAATGAAGATCAGTGAAACGATGTACAAGAGCAAATTCTTACCAGGTGTTGCTTTGCTTGATGCCAGTACTCTCGTCCGGAGTGGCACTACATCACCCTGTTCGCGAATCCGGTGGGTTCTCTCCTGCTCTTCGACAGCTTCCGCAATCTCGATGCCAAGGTTGGAAAGCACCGGAATGACTGATTCTTCCAGGTCCGGTCTTTCGGACGGATCCTTGGCGAGAAGCTTATCGATCAGGACGAACAACGCTTCAAGACAGGGAGAAGGGTCTTTTACATTCAAAACATCGTGCAACTTCAAAGGTTGAGCCTTTTGATGCATCAGGATGGTATCCATTGCTGAACTACCCTCGAATGGCGGAGCTCCGGTCAGGCAGTGCCACATGATGCAACCAAGAGAATAAAG
>CAZISK010000286.1:0-8772 GCA_964541355.1 uncultured Candidatus Obscuribacterales bacterium | reverse complement strand
AAGCTTTTACCACCCCGGCTTTCGACGAACGATTGTGTTCATGCAACACCTGGGGCGTCACTTCTGCACCGCCTTTGGTGCGCCCTTCGGAGCTATCCTTACCTGACCCGGAGTGATCTTCTGATTCTCTACTCTTGATGGTTGGGGCTCCTTCAAGTTTGCCGAATTCCTCTCGGAGCATAGTCAAAGTGTCTTCGCCTTTCACCAGGTTTTTCAGGAATTCAGCATTCTCTTCATGTGCGCCTGCAATCAGCTGAGCTTCTATCACATCGCTCACAAATTTCTTGAAGGCTTCGCTTTTTGGATTCGAGAAGAAATTCGTATCCCTCTCCTTGCAAGCCCTATGGAGCTCTCTGACGATTTGCTCTCTCTCTTCAGCGGAAAGAGCCTTTGCGTCTTCCTTTCTTAGATCCACTGAGCCGACAACATTTAATACTTTCTCCGGCGTCGAAACTTTTGATGTATCTTTTGGCGATTCACCACTATTGTGTGGGACCTTCGGTTTACTTAGTTCGGGAGATGGTTCTACACCTTTCTCATTTGTGCTTCCGTTTGGGCTTGATCCTGGTGCCAATTCCTTTTGGGTCGGTCTGTTCCCAGTTTCGGGACGAGCAGGCGCCAAGTCCAGAATGATCGGTTTTTCCACACCGTCTGGCGGTCGTTTGAGGAAGTCCTTTTCCAGCAGCCGATTTTTCCAATCGTCGATCACCATAGGTCGCAAGTTTGACTCAGTAGTGTTGACAGAGTTCCTCGGGCCGATCCAGCCAAGGCAACGCGCGGCTATCGCCGCTGATGCCACCGTCGTTACCAGATCCGGTATATCGTCGTCATTGCTTTTACCTACATCGGCCTTGCAATGTCGTGTTGGAAGTGGCGCCCAGCAGTCCGCAGCCACGGAGCACCACAAGCTGTTGCTATCATTTCTGCCAAAGTCATACGACGAAAATTTTCCGATTTGAGATTCTGTCATTGGAAATACTCCTATGCACGCGTGTTTCGAAGATGTGTGTGTGTTTTTTTTTTAGTCAGCGACCTTGTGGGCTAGAGGCTTGCATTCCGAGTCGAAGAGTTTGTATGACATTCACCAGGAATGCACATCTATCCGACTCACTCTTACATCTGCTCAACTCTCGCTCGACGCTCTGCCGATAAGAATCACGGCTCCTAATATCAGGAATTGTTCTATTTAGTTCGGTATCTAGTTGTGACCGCAAATCCGATAGACTCAGTTGAGTCAGCAGCTCACCACGAACGACAGCACGATTAGTTGATTCTTTCAGATTGGCTTGTGATTCAAATTTCTGCTTTTGCATCTGACCGAGCATCGCCTGTGCTTTCGTTGGAATACATTCTGTCAAGATGCGCTTTGTTGCAGGCTCATCAACCTCGAACAACTTCTCCAACGCTACTCTTAAATGAGGTTTAAATCTTTTTTGAATCTCGTCTCGTGAGAGACCATCCAACCCGTCGAGACCGACCCTGTTTTCGCCCGAGCCCTCGCAGTAAGAGGCTAAAATGCGACACGCTTTAATACGCACCGGCATGTTTTTCGAACTGGTCAGCCCGGAGATTACATACAAAGCAGCTTCGACTTCTCTCGCATTAGTGCCGTGTTCAACTATTTCTTTGGCACACTCGAAGCGGAACTGAGGATCGGCAATACCGTAGGGCGCTGTCGTCCAGACATCGCGCATACTCATTGACTCAGGCGCTCGATAGGACCTAAGCGCTCCATTGAACAACTCGCTAGCAACCCAACGGTCATCTCGCTTGTGCAGAACGACTGAAGTTCCATCAGCTCTTCGCCAGAGTGTATGTTCTGAAAAATTGGCTCTATTGAGAAGCTTTTCCACTTCCTGCCAAGTCTCTCTGCGCTGAGGAGACTCGCTGAGAGCGTAATCGATCATCCCTTCGACAGCAGCACGATGATGAAGAGCTTTCTCTAAAATTACTTTTGCATCTCGTCGATGACCGTACTCGCGACCGTAGCACATGATACCGAATGTGATTGCTGCTGCCGCTCGCCTATCACTATCGCTGAAGGCGGAATTGAGTCTGGTTAGAGCCGCCTTGCATCCGGCCAATGACAACAAGTCTTTGTCATGTTCAGCAACCTTGACGGGTTCTGCTCTAGTGTATGAAACTAATGGCTTCGAACGCCCCTCTTCAAGAAGTGAACGAATAACGCTCAAACGAGGATCCTGGGGATCAACTATTGGACCAAATTTGGTTGCAGCAATTACAGCATCAACCGCGACGATAGTATCTTTCGGATTTCTTGAGTTCTTTGCTGTAAGTATTCTTGCGGCAAGCGTCGCATGAGCGTCTGTTTGACCGAGATTAATCGTCACTCCCTTCAGCCCGACGATAGTGTGATGTGCCACTACTGGTAGTTTTACCAGAGATATCAGGTCATCACTAAACTGCTCGAATGGAAGCAGCAGACGGTCTTCCCTATAGGCTTCATATCTTTTTTCTATACTATGGCGAAGATCTGCAAGAATTTCCATAGCTCTAATGCAGACTGGGTCATTCGGCATGAGCGCCAGTTTTACCTGCAGCGTGCTCAGAATGTCATAATAACAGATTGGCTTAAACTCACGGATACTCTCTAAAATGTGCATCCGAAGTTCTTTCCTGCTTTCTTGCCACTTCTGGTTATCCTGATTCAAAGATTCAAATTCCTTATCCAGCGCGTCGACAAGGAATACTCCGAATGACAGACTTCGATCAAAAGCTCTGCCTTGGTTATCTGATTTTCTAGCGCCATCTTTTAATGATTTCAGAAGACGTAGCCTGACCAAAGGATCCACCTGATCATCAAGAACGATTGACATGACTTTGATGAGATCTTTGTCTAAAGCGTCTTTGCTTTCGGCAATCGAAGCCATTACATCAATCGCCCTATCTTCGATCGATTTGCGTTCCCGTTCCACAATCAGGGGCAGCGCATAGCTCGACAGCGCATTATGAAAAGTACCGCTTGTGACCGGTGTTGCAGGCTTCTGTTCTATCGGCTTGTCGGCGCGCCGTATTAAGCAGGCGAGCGCAGCTAGGGCCTTATCTCTCGAGGCGTCGTCGGCTATCTGCCGCGTGGGAGCAAAAAGCATTTTATCTATGATCTCGGATCGTCGTTTGTTCAACTTAAGTTCTTTTCTAGTCACAAGTTCGAACTCCATAGGTTGACCGCGACCATCGAAGACGTACCGGTGGTAAGCCTGATTCTCTTTGAACGGAATGAACAAGCCACAATCAGTTTTTAAATATTTTTTCTCCACCTCAATGATAGGTGGAGGCAGCTCAACCGTTGCAAGCAAATCTGCGCCTGCTGTCTCATATGAAAATTGTTCCGACTGCAGGTATTTTTTCGCAAGCAGTTCGGTCTGCAACCTGCGCTGCTCGTCTTCGAACGGAACAAAATTTGACCAGACAATACTCGCGCTCAGATTTCTTACAGCAATATCAGGATCGTGCGCCGCTCTATCTTTCAAGGCACGTGTAACATCCTCGGTTTGTTGCATGCGGGCAAGAGCTTCTATAGCCGCTTTCCGGACACCAGCGGACTCTTCATACAAACTGAGATCGTCCTTATCTATGCGCGTCTCTGATACTCTTATCAACGCCTGGTCAATCGCATTGTTGGGATACGCATTTCCAATTCGCGAAAGCGAATTGATTGCGGCAATGCGTAGCTCGGGGCTCTTTGCTCTACTGCGGCTTGAGTCTTCACCATCATAAGCGATCAAACTTGTTAACGTGTTGACAATCGTTCGCTTGCTTTGATCATCAACGATCAATTCGAATGCACGTCTCGCGATGGCCGCTCTAACTTCCTCAGGAATCGTTCGCTGAGTCAACAAATGAGTAAGACGCCGTTTTCCTTCTTTGGAAGTCTCCTTGTTAATTATCAAAAGGTCAATCGCGGCGACTAAGGTCTTCGTATCTAGTCTTCGAACATCAAATCTGGTGCCCAGTTCTATGAGTCTCATCAGGGTCTCGTTTCGGCGAAGAGTACCATCAGAGCCGAAATAAGGTCCAAGGTCTTCAAGTTTGCTCAATGCATCGACAGCGCTCAGCCGGTCGCTCAGTGGAAGTTCAAGGGAGTCGACAGTTATCAAAAGCTTTTCGAGTCCGAATTTTGCGAACGAATGGTTTTGTTCTCGAAACGATTTCAACTGATTCTCCAAGCCTGAAATCAGTTCGTCTTCCGAGTTTGCCGAGGCACTTGAGTGCAGAACCAAAGCGATGAAGACGCGTAAATTCTCATCGAGACTTCTGTCTTTTACAATACCATTCAGCAAATCGAGAATCTCATGAGCTCGAACACCAACGCCCTGGCTGAGATAAGCTACACTCGCCGACGAATCCAGAGTGGGCAATACTTCTCGCTGAAAATGTTCAAGCCTTTTCATCACGAGGATTAGCTCACAAACCACATCTGCTCTCTGCAACTTATTGAGACCGTCGATACCATCTCGAGCCAATGCTTTTTTCAAAACAGAAGCGATGAAAAAGTCCGGACGCTTTCCGAGCTGTACAAGCATATCCGCGGCGCCTAACGAGACACTGTTCAGGCTGGATGCTGAATAAACCTCAAGCATCCTAAAATAAGAATCTGCTTCTATTGAATAGCGACCGTCCGAAGATTTAGCGATAATTCCGTCGGCAGGTGGTTTGCCATCATGGTCCAACGAAAGAATATAGATAGCGGTTGCCTGCGCGAGTTGTAGCTCCGGATTTAAATTTGAAGAACCACCCGCGATACCGCCACCGAAAGGCATTGTGGACCTCGTTATTTCGAGCCGCCGCATAAGGCTGTCCACGAACTCCTGTCGCTTGACCGACATATCAGCCTTCCATTTCTTCTGTGCCTCAGGGGCAGACGTCGCAATTTCGATTGGAACGGTGAGAAACGTCTCCATCTTGAGGCGAAGACTCTCAATCTCACGCCTCTCGCTATCCGATAGCCTCCCCAAATTCGACAAGCGATCGGTGTGAGAATCGAACAGTGCAAGGAGAGCAACCTTGCTCAGTTGATTCTTCCTACCAACGTCATCGATAGCATCGACCGAGATTTCCGCCGTTTCGATTCGCTTGGTAATCTCATCAAGCCGTTTTGTATCAATGCCCGGGCGGCGCTGAAACTCGTGAAGCAAGAAGCTTCCAATAAATTCAGCACTTACGATCCCATCGAAGACCCGATAGCCTCTCGAGTCGGTAAGACCTTTCCAGTTCCTCGCGGCTGCGCCATACCAGGTGTTGCGGCTGCGCATGACGCTCCAGCCCAATTTCTCGAGAAGAGACACTCCAGCAGAGTGACCGAACAGAAGATTCTTAGTAACATCGAGACCTATGGCGAAGTGACGGACCTTTTGCAAGTCTTGCCCGGTCTCGGTACTTCCTAAGTAGGCACCATTTAGCCCAAAGCCACTTAGCCCTACGAGCGCTCTAGCTCCAGGAATCAGTAGCGATTTGAGACCGGCGCCCGCAATTGCAAGACTTCCACAGGAGAACATTCCAGCCATTAACATCGAACCATCGAGAAATGCAATGGACGCCTTGGAGAAGTAGTGATTGAGCTGTGCCTTTCGACGAAGCATAGACATTCGGTCCGCAGTCGAAACTTGAATTTGAAACTCCGAATCTCTATAGACCACTGGATCTTTAGGGTCGAACGCCATCGGTTTTCCATCTGGTCCACTTATGAATGCACGTTTGGGATTATTGATTGTAGAAGCACCAATGTCCATGACGTTGTATAGCTTCGAATCCCTGGCGCTCCAATCGGTCTCGAAGTAATACTGTCCGCCTGATTCAATGACGAAATAATCTCCCGACACCAGATTGACAGGTACTGCATCGGGGATTGGATCTTGACTTATCAAAACCAAAGTCTTCCCCTCGAACTTAGCGTAAAGTGCTGCCTGAAGGTCTCCGTAGTGCATTTGTTTATCTATTCTTCCGTCCAAGGCAGTCTTCAATTGGTTTGAGAGGTTACGAATTCGAGGACCTTCGAGGGAAATCCAGTTGCATAGATCTTTGATGAACTGCTGAAGCTCAGGATCGCTTAAGCACATGTTCTCGGGAAACTTAATCCGTCCAGTTGTTTTGTCCCACCCAGGTGGAGTTTTGATGGCGTTTGGTCCTTGAAAAGTACTTCGCAGTTTTGTGTCCTTGATATCAAATACGCACGAGAGGGCATCAGCTGTCGAGTATAGATTCGTGAGGTGATAAACGGCATACATCATGGAATTGTCGGCAGGGTTTTTCAGAATTTCTTGCCTAAAATCGAAAGAGAACCTCAAATCACTTAGCAATCCCGGCATAGTCTCGCGGTAGACTCGGCGAACATCAAACTCCCGACTAGACGCGATTACCCGATCTGTCCAGTGATATGTCTTTAGAAGCAACTCCAGGGACTCATTTGTGAGCGGCCGGCTAAAGTCAATTCCGAGAGTGCTGCCTTTTGATTTATAATCCGAAATACACTTCTCAATCTGCAGTGTAGTTAGTTGGAATCCCTGTCCAGCAGCCTGCTCCCTTGAATTCGAAAAAGCATCGAGCTTGATGTCTAGTGGCTTTTTGTAAGCCTCGAGTGCATTGGGAACAGCAACTTTCTCTAACCAAGCGGTCAAATCGCGCGCCGCTTTAAGGGTAGCTGGAATTTGGGACCGGATTTTTTCAAAACTTGCACCATCCTGCATTTTCCGGACCGCCTGGATCTCGTCGCGCACTTTTTTCATCAATTCGTTCTTTTTCTGAATAACTTCCGCTTCGAGAGTCTTCAGGGCTGACAGCTTCTCTTTTTCCAATTTGTCTTTAAGTTCTGGTTTTTGAGCGATTCTTTCTTTGTATGACTGTTCAATCTTCATGCTGCACTGCATCAACTCATGTTCATGAAGTGCAGGAATAATGTCGAGCAAAGTGTCCTGTAGCTGATTAACGGTGGTCTTCTTTGGAGTCCTCCTGCACAATTTCTCAAGAGACAGATCGATTGCTTCTTTGTCAAAGGACTCGAATACCGGCAGGTGGTTGGCATCGAATCGCAGCCTGCCCTTTTGCACGGTAATCTTATCTCCCAGGTATACCCCAGAAGCAGCCCAGCACTGCTGATCTTTGAGCCAATCAAAACTAATTTTTGTAGTATTATCGAGGCTATATACAACTTTCGTCGGCGAGAATCGCGACTTTTCGGATGCACCACCAGCGATATCAGTGTATGAATACTCAAGCTCCGTACGGTCCGGCAATAATTGTCTGTAGATTCTATGAGTACCGTCACCTAACAGGCAATAAGTTCTTACATGATCGGTTGTTCCGTCTATTCGTTTAAGTTTCAGGATTTGGCCACTTAAGTCCTTAATCTGCCTCTCACAAACAATCTCACCTGCGCCGTTTAGCTCCACGCTTATCTCTTGAGGATTCGATTTGGCCTTGTTAAGGAGCAACCACGAACCATCAGTTCTAATTTCGAGCGAGTCGATCGGAGTGGTAAAGAATGGTTTGAGATTGGATAGCTTTGGTACGTACAGGTTCCAACCATTGTCTCCTCGCGAAATGCGTCGAATCTCATTTCCACTGGAATCTTTGGTTACGATCTCATGCAAGTCTCCAGCATCATTGTAAGTGTAGCTACACGTGACTCTAGCTTTCGTGAGGAACAGTTCGCTTGGCTTCCAGGTATTGTTGATTCTTTTCCAAGTCAAACTTCCACCGTCGGAGAACGATGATAGAGCAGTGTTTTCGTTGATAGTAACGGCATCCTTAGGCAAAACTTTTAGCCCCGCTAGTGGAATCGTATCGACCTGTTGGTCAGATCTCTTTGGATAAAACGTACCGTCGTCAGAAAAATTAGGATCGGGTTTTGCAGTGACGAAAAAGAATTCCTCGGAGTGTACAGAATCATTGACTAGTATTGAAGGAAGGAACGTTTGCGCTTTTCGATCATCAAACCGGAACGGAGATGCATCCGTGGCGGTAATCGATTTGAACAATTCGGCAGCGGAAACCCCTGCTCCAGGAGAAAACGATTCGGAAAGTTCAGACATGCTAAATTCAATACCCATGAGACCCTCCCAGCAAGTAACCGATTGTTGAACATATGCGCCACTCGACTTTGCAGAATAGAGACAACTTGCAAAGATGTTGCAAAAAGTCCGTTACCATTTGGACTCCGCCGGACTAGACAAGCCCAGATTGATGAAGATCGAAGATGAGTGCCGCTAGTCAGCTGGTAGAGAAGTCAGTACCAGCGAGTACGAAATCCTAAGCTGAGAACACCTACCACCACTAGCAGTGGCATATCATCCCGGTCATCGAAGTAGAAGGCAGCATCTCCCATTTCACGAGACCTCAAACTTATAAAAGCCGCTGCGCCGTTACAGGATTAAGATATCCAAGACTACTAAAGCGAGCGATAAGCGCATAGGATTCCGAGGCAATCAGGACGGAACGAGGTCTATGATCGTTTATCTTACTGAGATGACTGAGTCTAAGGGTTCAAAATGTACTATTCTCTCCGACGTAACGGTGAAGAAGAAGAAGAAGAAGAAGAGAGCGTCAATGCTCTCTAGGGTATTCCCGATTGTTGCGAGGATTTCCCGAGGTTAGCATGAGCAGGATGACAAATGGAAGGCGTTATGACCCGTTTAGCCTGCATAATCATAGCCGTATGCACACTGGTCGGAATGGTGTATCCATGGTGGACGATCAACGGGCTTGGCGTAAGTCAAAGCAGTGTATCAGCCATTCATATCGAATCTAGAGACCAGC
>CAZISK010000285.1:0-8773 GCA_964541355.1 uncultured Candidatus Obscuribacterales bacterium | reverse complement strand
AACCTGCAGTCTTGAGTCGGTACTCAAGAAAGGTCCGAATGGATTCAGCAAGTTCGGCGTCCAATACGGTTTTAGATTGGAATCGTTTAGCTTCAATTATTTTAGCGTTGATTTCTTGAACGAAAAGGTCTCTCATGTCGCGAAACTGTCCATCATCAACGTGCGCGACCTCTCTCGACTGACTGTTCGCGAGATCCGCCCCAACCCTCCGCAGCACATCCGCTCCTACTTCGAGTGCTGCTGCATCGAGACGACCAGTATCACCCGGTATCTGAGAACGAAAGAGTTCTTGAGCTGATTGAGTGTAAACAGGGTATTCATCGAAATCCAATGTGTCGCGGTCCGATGTTGCTTTTGTCTCATTCGACTTGCCGGCTCTACCACTGCACGGTGCCCAGGTAGTCGCAACAAAATCATGTATCGGATTGCCTGCCTCCTGATTAGGTAAGTTAAATTGATTATTCGATTCTATTTCTCCAAACATTATCTCCCCCAATGCTTTTCCGCAGTTTTCTGTGTAAAACCTGGGTCAGTTTAGGTAACAAAGATGGCATCAGGATGGCAATTGATGGCGATGGTTTTGGTGTTGGAGGGGCCTCGGGATAGCGTCTTCAGAAAAATAGGTCTCTAAAAAATTTGGCAACCTCTTGCACTTCTTCGGCAATCTTGTCCGTATCCTCATCACCTATTGTGCTTCGTAAGATGGCACCGGCGGTGAGCACTGTCTCCGCGCCTATGGCAATCACACCCCATTGCCATGTTGCAGGATCTTCTGGATCGAAGCCGTCCATGGCAGTTTGAGCCACCAGAGCTGTGAGTTCGCGCGTAGACATATTCAATTCATTGTGGCGGTCCAATCTCAAGTAGAAATTCTGAGCGACACCAGATATGGGATTACTTGTCACACCGAAGATCATCCAGTTGCCGTTTTGATCTAAAGCGGGAAGCATCGTTCGCGCATCGAGATCGAGGCCAATCCATCTGCGGGGGGCGGTGCCGACAACAATTCGCCTGACCGCATCCTTCGGAAGGCTTAACTTGATGCTCTCAATTTGAGATGGTATCGAACGCCGCAGGTCCAATCCGATAGCGCTAAGTTCCGAAGGCGCATTGAAATCCACACGCATATCGACGCCTTTGATGTCCGGTATATCCAGTTCGGCTTGTGTCTTTCGCATCGTCAGATTAATGGTTGGAGCGAACGTCAGAGTCACACCACCCAGATCACAGGAGGAACCGGTCTGGCGCTCAATCAGAATACTCTCGACTTTCCGGCAAATGCGCACGCCGTTCTGAAAAAGTGCTCTGGTTAAGGAGTCACTGACCTCAATGCGCGCACAGCGCTCGAAGAAAGACAAAAGATCCTTTTCCTGATATTGAAACGCTCGCTTCAGATTGACGATATCATCTAAATAGCGCCTGTATTCTTCCAGAATACATGGCAACTTGATTGAGAATGTCGTAGTTTTCAGGAAAAAGCCAACCAGAATATCTCGACCGAAGTTGGTAAGTGCCTGCAGTTTTGACGCAACAGTTTGTTTGACACGACCGCATTCGACCAGCACTGGTTTGACCAGGCACACTTTTTCATCGGCTTTCAGAGCCAGCTCTTGCATCGCAATTACTTTACCGCCCACACTGAATGTGATACCAGTCACATTGACAAAGGTTGCCTCGTCCGGTGGATTTGGAACCAGCCTGAATGTAACCGTGGCACCAAAATTTACCTTTTGCACATATCCGTCCGAAAGCGCTGGTGGCAAATCGATGGACGTTTCTTCCCCGCGAGTGAACGTTGCACCAGTTGGTCCGGTGACGATCTTGGTCACCGTGCGCATTATGTAGAACAAGTCAGCCGACACTTTGGCTCTTTGTTCTTCAGTTAGACCCGGTGCCTGTGAGAAAGCGTCGAGGAAGTATTTCTCCAGGTCTAAACCGGAGAATTCTTTTACAACCATTGGAAAATCATCTGTGAATAGATCAACTCCATCCGGACGAACAGCCAAATCGAAGTAATCAGGAAGACTTACATAAGTGGCCAGAGCGCGATCGATCTCGTCTATTCCATCCTTTTCGCCCAGAAGCCGTTGAATGCGACGCGCAATTGACAGTGCATCGTCCAGCCTCTGCTCTCGTTCCGCGACGGCATGTAGCAGATGAAGACAATCTATTAAATCAAAAGGACTAAGATCAACAAGCGAATCGTCCTTGATTCCAATTTCTGCTTCTAACAGACTCACCGCGCCTTTGAGAATAGTGTCAGCCCGCCCCAAGTCGGAAGCGTCATAACAAGACTGAGCTACCTTTGTCAGGAGTTTTCCTGCGTTATTCTCAACACAAACACTGGCGGCGACATCTCTGATCTCACGCGCTTTATCAAGTTTTCCACCTGACTGATAGGTCTCGGAAAGGTCGATGAGTGCTTCGATGTGATTGGCGCTGCCGGCATGCTTTTTCGCCTCCAATGTAACTCGCCACTCGAGGAAAACTTCGGCTGCGAGTTGCTCACCCGCATCAAGGTAAGCCTGAGCCTTCTTGATCAGGAAACCTTCATCAGTTGTGACATTGAGAGCGGCTTGCAACAGATTTGTACTGCGCTCGTCGAGCGACACTTTCTTTCCCAACAGTATGGCGTCAATGACGGTGGCTCTAAGTTCAAGAGGCAAGAGTCGCATTGTATCGTCATCAACAGCTGCAATTAGCTGCATCCCTGCATCTGGTTGACCATCAACATAAGATTGAGCCTGATTAATCAGAGATTCCAGTTGTGATTCGCTAAGGACATCTGCGCCCATTTCTCACCTGTTGTTTTACTTCTTTTATACCCACCTCACTCAAAATGGTCGGACTGGTTTAGCCTGGCTAATGAATCATCCGGCTGTTCTGGCTCGCGATCTTCGTGATTGGACATTGCAAGTACTCCGCACGAAGGTTGCATTGACGCTATAGAGTTTTATGATTCAAGAACTCGAAGGCTCACTCTGCATCATAGAATCTCGAAAAATTGAGGCATTTCGCAAGCGATTGCCAACACTAATGATTGGCAAACAAATAAATTAGTGGCTTTTGTGTGCACTATGTTTCGCACTATGTCGGGAAGAGGTTGAGTGACCGTGGTGGACAGCCTCTGAATGACCAACATTGGTTGTACTTGTGGTGGACACCGCACCGGTCTTAGCTGGTACTAATGTTTTTGCATTGGCAGCTCCCTCGGTCGAGGCAGCTAAGGCGAAGTACACTGTGCCGCCAACACAGAGGAGCACACATGTTGTTTGTAGGAACTTAGCAATCTGATTAAAAATGTAATTGTCGCCCCACAGGTTCCAGCCGCTTCCGCTCTTTGAGTAGAGTCCGGCTTGCTGGTCCGCCAGATCGGTGTTTGTCCGCAAGACTGAGCCAAGAATAGCGATACCAAGGAAAAAGCAACAACCAGACAGGGTGACATTTGAGTTCAGATTCGGATGAAAATGCATCCAAATCAGCAGACCAATCGTGCCAGTAACAATGATCGCCCAACCAATCACAAATCCTTCGCGGATGCGTCCGTGTGCCAGCTTTTCGAAAAGAGTCGATGAAACAACGTCTTCTACTAACTCCATGACGCCGTCGAGTTCTCGTTTTTCTGACATTGGGCGGTACCTTTAGAAGATTGAGAATGCCCTACCAATACTATATCCGGCCGGGATGAGATTTACCGGGACGAATGATTTTTTAATAATTGTCAGGAGGCGGTTTGGTTGGATATCTGTTTATTCAAAACCTTGGTACCACTGTCGTATCAGAACTTGCACAGCTAAAGAAGATTAGGAACGTCCATAGATTGACCCAGCCACAATGCAAACAGTCACGACAACTGACCCTAACCTGGCTAACGTTGGAGGTGGCAACTCGTAGTTCGGAATGCGTATCGCCGAGATGTTCTTCTCTTTTACATACGTATAGAGAAGAAAAAAGGGTAATCCAAGAAACAACGCGGCAACAAGCGGTCCTGCAAAACAGCGGAGAATCAATTCTTCCCATTTATTCGAGACACCCTCCACCTCTCCGAGCATCCCGCATATGAGGGAGAAGATAAGAAACAACACATAAAATGTACCGATACTTGGTTCCATGATGAGTGCACGAAATTGAACTTACAACTTGTGACAACAACGTCAATCCCAGTCTAACCCCCCGCTGTAATTGATAGATGTACTGTAGAAAAAGCCAACGAAAGAGAACTTAGTACCGCAACTGATACCATAGAAAATCAGTTGTTTCAAAATCATTGACACTATCCGCAGTGTCAATTTATTGCCCGTATTCAATTATCCATTTCAGCCCCTGCCAAGTGCTTGGAATATCTTAACAATCTCGTTAACACAAGCAATCTCAGTATCTGCAAAAATAACCTCTGACTCGAATGCACGCGATCTGTCGTGAGGGCGAGTCGAATTCTGTACAGTGGAGCCTGGGAATGGTCCGCTCAATCAAGAGGCTATGCGTATGGTGCACAAAAGAACAGTTGATGCGCGAGAGTCTACCGACAAGAATTTCGATCACTGGAAAGCTAGATTCAAAGTGGCGGCAGGAGCTTATGAACAGGGCAAGTTGACGGAAGCCCGATCGCTTCTGTTTCGCGCGCTGACCGAAGCGGAGGGGATCGCTGATAAGGACTTTGCAGTGCCGGCGTCCAACCTCGGACTGGCGGTCGTGAGTATGGACCAGGGACATGACAAGGAATCGAAAGAGTTGTTCAGCAAAGGTTTGAACAGCCTTGCCAGTCGATCTGACAACGCCAGTCGCGAACTCCATGCCGCCGGCTTGAGATTTTTCGCCAGGTGGCACGAACGACAGAAAGATCTGACCGAATCGGAAAGATGCTTGCGTGAGTCAGTAGAGACATTAAAGAGTTTGGGTCAGGGCAGTGCCGTCCAGCTGGCATACTCGCTTTGCGATCTGAGCTTCGTGTTGATATTAACCGACCGAGTCGAAGAAGCAGATGCATTGCTGAAAGCAGCAATCGAAATTCTCATCGCGACGGTCGGAAAAGAAGATGACTCGTATGACTGGGCAAAGATGCTTTATCAAACCTGTCACAGCCGAAATGACGAGAATCTGCTAATCGAGACCTTCGAGCTCGCAGCCACCAGTTTTCAATACAAAGTCGGCGCTCGCCATCCCAACCTCATTCGAGCGATGAACGCTTACGCACGCGCGCTTAAACAACGTGGTTTGACCGAGCAGCTCAACGACGCAAAAGAGCGTTTTTCCGCATTGTTGAAAACTTGAGGGTAAACAGAGATTTACCCATCAGTGACCCCTCATAATAATACGAGACCCAATATGCGCACACTGACGATGCGCGGCTTTCGCTTCTTCATTGTAGTAATCGTTGCCATCTTCTGGTCGTTACCTCAATCTTTGATTGCGACGCTACCCGCCGGTGCTGAAGAGCGGGCGCCGGCATTGCGTGGTATCGATGCAGAAAACGTTCAAGCGGAAAGCGCTGCCACCAGACGCGACAACACTCCGACTGTGCCGGAAGACGGCCCCCCGGCAGAGATAGATCAGCCGCCAGTTTTCTCCTCACCGAATCGAGAGGTACCGCCCGATCCAGGTGTGCTTTCCGACAAGTCGCGTCTGACTCTACCGGTGGACGATTTTGACGAGGATCGATTGCGGATTAGAACCGATCCAGCCAAGAACTTAATCCCGGTTGGCAAGGAAAGACTTCCGCCGATACAACTCGAGGCCAGCTATACGGAAGCGTTGTCGTTGCGAGAGGCATTGCAGGCAGCCAGACAAAGTAATTTACCAATTGGCATATCAAAAACCGAAGTCGACGAGAGTCGCTATAGGTTCCTTGGCAGCTTTGCAAATTTCGTACCGAGCATGTCCATGAACTACACCCCACAGTGGATTTCGTCTGGTGGGACGACCGTGCGCTCGGATCCATATTTCATTACTATCTTGTATCCGGTTTTTCTCGGTGGCGGTGCAATATTTAATACACTGCAGCGCCGTCACGAACTCAAATCTTCAAGAAGCATTTACAGCGCTTCTATCAACGACGTTCTTCTGGACGCCTATTTGAAGTATTACGATGTGCTGTTGAACTGGGCGTTGCTAGATTTGAGATGCAAATCACTGGAAGTTGCTGCGTTGCAACTTTCAATCAATCAGGATCAGAAGACTGCAGGTCTGGGTACTTCATTCGAAGTTATGCAGGCTAAGACACTGTATTCTCTCGAAAAACAGCGTCTCGTGCGCCAGGAAGTAACCCTGCGGCGGGCGGCTCTTCAGCTTTGTGTCACTCTCAACAAAAGCGTGATGCTCAATTTGAAACCGGCTCAAAGCGAAATAACTAGGCAACCCCTTGTCGATCCCAAGCAATCACCGGAACTTCTGACCGCAATCGCCGTGCAAAATCGTCCAGAACTGGCATCCTGGGAGGAGCTTCGCCTAGCTGCGACCAACGCAGCTCGTGCTGCAGCCTCACCGCTGTTACCACGGGCCGCGTTTTTCACCAACAACTCGATCAACATAGGCGGATCAGGTTCGAGTATTATCATTCCAACTGGTGGTGGCAGTGCTTCCGGCGGTATTACTAGCTCCGCAGGAGGTGGCGCCAACAGCAGTTTCGCCGGCGGATTTATCCTCAACTGGCTGCTTGCCGGCGCTGGAATTGACAATGCAGGCAATGTCATGGCGGCTAAAATGAGGGCTAGACGAGCGATGCTCCAGGGTCGGGAGGAACTCCTCAAGATTTCGGCCGAGGTCCGAGACGCATATCTGGACACGAGAGCTAATGAGACCGAGATCGATGTGACATCAGATGCAGTGGCAGCCGCCACTGAGCAACTTCGAATGGCCAATCTCAGACTGACACACCAAATAGGAACAAACCTCGAAGTTATCCAAGCGGAGCGCGATTACATCGATGCCGTCACTCGGCGCATAGAAGCATTCGTCGACTACAAAAAATCGCAGGCCAAGCTTTTACATGCTACCGGCCTTATCTCTGTCGATTCATTGACGGCGGAAAAACCCCAAACATTCCAACTCAGGAGAGGCAAGTAAGGATGGCAATTGTCTCGGAGAAAAACAAGATTGTGCCACCATATGCAGCACTTGTGGCGACTCTAGTGTTCGCCGCCGGCATGGCATTCCTTGGCGGCTGTACCAAGACCGATGACGAGGCTGCCAAAACTCCTCAGGTTCGCACAGTACCAGTGAAGCTACAAAGACTGGAAGCTAATACGGTCAATTCATCCATAACTTTGATTGGCGCCATGGATTCTCGAAGCTCCGTCGACCTTTTCCCCCGCATAGACGGCTATGTGGCGAAGCTGCCAGTTGTAGCCGGCAGTCTTGTAAAACAAGGTCAGCTTCTCATGGAAATCGACAGCAACAAAGAGGAGGCGGCTGTTGCAGCGAAAAGGAGCAGCGTCGAACTGGCAAAGTCTGACTATGCCAAAGAGGTCGGTAAACTGGGCTCTCTTCAAGCAGAGCTGACGGCCAGGCAATCGATGGTTGATTTCAATAATCTCGAATACCAGCGTTACTATTGGTTGGAGAAACGTGGTGTAGTGGCAACGGCTACCGTGGACAAAGAGGAGCGAGATCTCAAAATAGCCAAATCTCGTCTCGAATCTCTGAAAGCTGAGATTGATGCACAAAAAGAAGTAATCGCCAGAGCCAAGAATCGCATCGAAGAATCTAAGGCTGAATTGAAAGCTGAGCAAGCGGAATTGGGCTATCACACTTTGCGCGCTCCATTCAGCGGACTGGTCGGTGATGTGCCGGTTAAGCTCGGCGATTATGTCAACCCACAAACAAAGCTTACCAAGGTTAGCAAGACCAAGCCTTTAGAGGTGAATGTCCAGGTGCCGCAGGAGCAGTGTAAGCTCATCCATGTCGGAACACGGATGGAAATTATGGATGACTCGGGCACTCCGGTAGGCGAAACTTCGGTTTTCTACCTGGCTCCTACCGTGAATTTGCAAAATCAATCTGTGCTAGTGAAAGGCGAGTTTCCAAACACCAAGGACCAACTGAGACCGGATCAGTCCGTGCAGATAAAACTGATTCTGAAAACCGAGACCGCGCTGACTGTGCCCACGGAAGCAGTGTCCTTCGTTGCCGGCAAGGCCTTTGTGTTTGTAGGCGAGCAGGGAAGCGATGGTAAGCAAATAGCAAGGCAACGCCCTATTGAAATATCCTCGATTCAAAACAACCAGGCTACCGTCAAATCCGGATTGAAGCCGGGAGAGGAGGTTGTCGTCTCAGGCATTCAGCTGCTCGCCGACAAAACTCCTATCGATGCCGGCGGAGGTCTCTGATGTCGGAATTCTTCATTTACCGCCCTGTCTTTGCAACGGTTATTGCAATCGTTATGATTCTGGCCGGTTCGATAGTGATACCGGCTCTGCCGATCTCGCAGTACCCTTCACTGGCACCACCGCAGGTGCAAGTGAAAAGCACCTATATCGGTGCCAGCTCCGAACAGGTCGAGTCATCCGTAACCACGACCCTGGAAAGAGAGATCAACGGCATCGAAGGACTGAAGTATATTCAGTCATGGAGCGGCAACGACGGTACGAGCAAGATTATTGCCACTTTCAATCTGGAAAGAGGCAACGACCAGGCGGCGATGGACGTACAAACAAAGGTCTCATCGGCTCAGGGTCGACTGCCGGAAGAAGTCAAAAGACTGGGCGTTTCCGTTGACAAGGTTTCGACCTCGATAGTCATGGCGCTGGCTCTCTACAGCGAAGGGGGCGAATACAGC